>NZ_JAYGID010000062.1:0-41662 GCF_034931685.1 Synechococcus sp. CCY9202 | reverse complement strand
TGGCGCTGCGCACGGCGGCACTGCAGCGCTGGCTGGAGGCCGGCCACCAGGGCTCCATGGCCTGGATGAGCGATCCGCGCCGCCGCGCCGTGGAGACCCTGCTGCCGGGGGTGCGCAGCCTGCTGGCGGTGGGCCTCAGTTATTACGTGGCGACCGAGCGGGCGCCCGGCAGCCTGGCGGTGGCCCGCTACGGCTGGGGGCGTGATTACCACCGGGTGATCGATGGCCGCCTGCGGCGCCTGGGGCGCTGGCTCGAGGCCGAGGCACCCGGCACCGGCTGGCGCGCCTGCGTGGACAGCGCGCCGCTGCTGGACAAGGCCTGGGCCGAGGAAGCCGGCCTGGGCTGGATCGGCAAGAACGGCAACCTGATCCATCGCCAGCATGGCTCCTGGCTGCTGCTGGGCCATCTGCTCACCACCCTGGACCTGCCGGCCGACCACCCCGCCGAACCACTCTGCGGCTCCTGCAGCCGCTGCCTCGAGGCCTGCCCCACCGGCGCCCTGCCGGAACCGTTTGTGGTGGATGCCCGCCATTGCCTCGCCTTCCACACGATCGAAAATCGCGATTCGGAATTACCGGAGCCCATCACCGCGGCGATGGGCCCCTGGGTGGCCGGCTGCGACATCTGCCAGGACGTGTGTCCATGGAATCAGCAGCATCTGGAGAGCAGCACCGACCCGGAGGTGCAGCCGCGGCCCTGGCTGCTCAACCTGCGGCCCGAGACGGCCCTGGCATGGGATGACGCCACCTGGGATGAGCACCTGCGGGCCTCGGCCCTGCGCCGCATCAAGCCCTGGATGTGGCGGCGCAATCTGCGGGCGGCGGCGGCGGGCAAGGCGAATGGCTGTCCCTAGGGTGGAGCCTCCCTGTGGGGCAGTTGTGATCCGGCGCTGGTGGCAGTTCAGGAGCAAAGGGATGGCATCTGAGTTCACGCCGGCCGCGACAGGAGCAACCCCGTCGCGACGGAGTCTGCGGACCTGGGCCCTGGCCATGCCGCTGGGGATCGGCCTGTGGGCCGCTCAGATGGCGCCGGCTCGGGCACTGGTGCCCTACGTCTTCGTGCCCCAGAGCCAGGAACTGGCAGGGGCGGGTCTGGGAATTGCCCAGGCGGCCGGCCGGCTGCTGCGGCTTGGCCAAGCCGAGGACGCCGCACGCCTGGCGGCGCTCACCGTGCAGCTGCTGCCCCAGGATCCGCGCGGTTGGCTGCTGCTGGCGGAAGCCCAGCTGCGCAGCAACCAGCTCGACGAGGCCGCCGCTGCCCTGGCCCGGGCCAAGGAACTCGATCCGCGCAATCCCGGCATCTGGTTCGCCCAGGGATCTCTGGCCCTACGCAACGGCGAACCGCAACAGGCGGTGGGTCTGTTGCAACAGGGGATCAAGCTGGATGGCCGCAATGCCGGCGCCTACTTCGATCTGGGCAACGCCCATCTGCTGCTGGGCGATTCCGGCGCAGCTCTCTCTGCCTTTGAGCGGGCCTCCGGCCTGCGCAAAGACTTCTGGGAAGCGATCAATAACCAGGGTCTGGTGCTCTACGAGCAGGGCCGCGGCAAAGAGGCGATCGATCGCTGGCGCCGGGTGCTGAAGATCCGACCCGAAGCCGCCGAACCCAGCCTGGCGCTGGCAGCCGGCCTCTACGCCAGTGGACCGCAGCAGCAGGCAGAGGCTCGCCAGCTGGCGGCCCAGGCCCTGGATGACGAACCCAATTACGTGCTCGACAGCTTTCAGAAAGAACAGCTCTGGGGCGACAGACTGAGGGCCAGCACCCGCCGGCTTCTGGAGGATCCAGAGCTCAAGAGCGTGGTGGACCGCGCCAACGCCAACGCAGAATCCAGCACGGATCCGGAGGAGTCGACACCTTGACCTCGGGGAGAAACCGCACAGGATCTGTAGGCTGAGCCCCACTTTTCGCCCTCACACCGAAGACCCGGATGGCCGAGGAGCGCGTTCAGCCCATCGCCCTGCATCAGGAAATGCAGCGCTCCTACCTCGAATACGCGATGAGCGTGATCGTGGGACGGGCCCTTCCGGACGTGCGCGATGGGCTCAAGCCAGTGCAGCGGCGCATCCTGTTCGCGATGCACGAGCTGGGACTGACCCCGGATCGGCCCTACCGCAAGTGCGCCCGGGTCGTAGGCGATGTGCTCGGCAAATACCACCCCCACGGTGATCAGGCGGTCTACGACGCCCTTGTGCGGCTGGTGCAGACCTTCGCCAGCCGCCACCCGCTCCTGGACGGCCACGGCAACTTCGGCTCCGTCGATGACGATCCGCCGGCGGCGATGCGGTACACCGAAACCCGGTTGGCTCCGATCGCCCATGAGGCGATGCTTGAGGAGATCGGCAGCGACACGGTCGATTTCGCCCCCAACTTCGACGGCTCCCAGCAGGAGCCCACGGTGCTGCCGGCCCAGCTGCCCTTCCTGCTGCTGAATGGCTGCACCGGCATCGCCGTGGGGATGGCCACGAGCATCCCGCCCCACAACCTCGGCGAGGTGGTGGATGCCCTGATCGCCTTGGTGCGCAAGCCCGACCTCAGCGACGAGAAGCTGCTGCAACTGGTGCCCGGCCCCGACTTCCCCACCGGCGGCGAGGTGCTGATCGGCAGCGGTCTTCGCGACACCTACTTGGGCGGCCGCGGCAGCATTCCGATGCGGGGGGTGGCCCACACCGAGGAGGTGCAGCCCGGCAAGGGTCGCCACCGCCGCAGTGCCGTCGTGATCACCGAGCTGCCGTATCAGCTCAGCAAGGCCGGCTGGATCGAGAAGCTGGCCGACCAGGTGAATGAGGGCAAGATCGGCGGCATCGCCGACATCCGCGATGAAAGCGATCGCGAAGGCATGCGAGTGGTGGTGGAACTGCGCCGTGATGCGGACGCCACCAAGGTGCTGGCCGACCTGCAGCGCCGCACCGCCCTGCAGAGCAATTTCGGCGCCATTCTGCTGGCCCTGGTGAACGGCCAGCCGGTGCAGCTCACCCTGCGGCGCATGCTGCAGGAATTCCTGGAATACCGCGAACTCACCCTGATCCGCCGGACCAACCATGCCCTGCGCCGCTGCGAAGACCGGCTGGAGGTGGTGGAAGGCCTGATCCGGGCCCTGGAGGCGCTCCAGCAGGTGATTGCCCTGATCACCGCGGCTCCCGATTCCGCCACCGCCCGCGCCAGCCTGCAGGTGCAGCTGGATCTGAGCGAGCGCCAGGCCGATGCGGTGCTGGCGATGCCGCTGCGGCGGCTCACGGGACTGGAACAGGAGAGCCTGCGCAAGGAGGTCGAGGAACTGCGGGTCGAACGCAGCCGTCTGCGCACCCTGCTCGACGACCGCGACGCCCTGCTTGACCATCTGGTGGCCGAACTGAAGCGCCTGCGCAAGCGCTATGCCACGCCGCGCCGCACCCGCCTGATCGAGGGGGGCGATGAGCTGGTGGCGCAGCGCAGCGCCGCCGTGCGTCCCAACGCCGAACTGCAGCGCCAGCAGGCCTTCGAGGCCCTGGCCAGCGACAGCCGCCTGCTGATCCTGGCCGATGGATCCGTGAAGATCGTCGGCCCGCAGCTGCTGGGCCGCCTCCATCTCGAGGAACCCGCGCCACTGGCGGAACAGCCACCGCCGGCCCGGCTGATCCTGCCGACCGCCGGCCAGCCCAACCTGCTCGCCTTCACCGCCAATGGCCGGGTGGCCCTGCTGCGCTGGGAATTTGCCGGCCAGCAACAGGGAGGGCTGGAGCGCTTCCTGCCCGACAGCCTCGAGGGCGAAACGGTGGTTCAGGTGCTGCCTCTGCCCAGCCAGGCCAGCGGCACAAGCCTCGGTCTGCTCAGCAGCGACGGCCGCTTCAAGCGGCTGCCCCTGGAGGACTTTCAGGAACTCTCCGGCCGGGCCGCCACCGTGCTCAAGCTCAAGGAGGGCGTCCACCTGCTGCGGGTGGTGCCCTGCCATGACGGCCAGGATGTGGTGGTGGCCAGCAGCACCGGCCGCCTGCTGCGTCTGGCGGTGGAGGAAGCCAACCTGCCGCTGATGGGACGCACTGCGCAGGGGCCCGTGCTGCTGCGGTTACTGCCGGGCGAGGCAGTGGTGGGCGCCGCCGCCGTGGCCACCGGCGGAGACGTGCTGCTGGCCAGCCGTCTGGGCCTGCTCAAGCGCCTGGCCGTGGAGAATCTGCGGCCGTGTCAGCGGGGTGATCTGGGCCAGATCGCCATCCGCTTCCGCGATCGCCGTGATGCCCTGGTGGATCTCTGCGGAGCCGAAACGGCCATGGTGAGCGTTGTGATCTCAGAGATCCGCAGCGTGCGGCTCGCCACCGCAGAGCTTGAGCGCCAGGACAGCAGCGGCGACGGCGAACTGCTGGGCCTGCGCGAACGGGAAACGGTTCAGGCCCTAGTGCCCCTGATCACCGGCTGAACAGCGGAGAATCTCGCTTCAGCCGACCAGCGCCAGACCGGCCGGTTCGAGCATCAGCTTGCTGGCCCTCACTTCCTCCGGCAGGTCAATCGGATAGGCACCGTCGAAGCAGGCGGTGCAGAAGTGGCTGGAATTGGCCTGGGCCGCGTCCACCATGCCCTGCTTGCTGAGGTAGGCCAGCGAATCGACGCCGAGATGGGCGCTGATCTCAGCCAGGGTCAGACGGGCGGCGATCAACTGATCCTGGGTGTCGGTATCGATGCCGTAGAAGCAGGGGTGGGTCACCGGCGGTGAGCTGATGCGCATGTGCACCTCGGTGGCGCCGGCCTCCCGCAGGGCCGCCACCAGCTTGCGGCTGGTGGTGCCCCGCACGATCGAGTCGTCGATCACCACCACCCGCTTGCCGGCGAGCACATCCGGCAGGGGGTTGAGCTTGACGCGGATGCCCGCTTCCCGCATCGCCTGGGTGGGCTGGATGAAGGTGCGACCGACGTAGCGGTTCTTGATCAGACCGTCGGCGAAGGCGATTCCACTGACCTGGGAGTAGCCGATCGCGGCCGGAATGCCGGAATCGGGCACGCCGATCACCAGATCAGCCTCCACAGGGGTTTCACGGGCCAGAGCTTCGCCGATGCGGACGCGGTAGCTGTAGAGCGATTCGCCGAAGAAACGGCTGTCGGGGCGTGCGAAGTAGATCATCTCGAACACGCACAACTTGGCCGGCTCTTCACACCAGCGGCTGCGCAGAGGTTCAGGTTCACCAACACGGAAGTGAATGATCTCGCCGGCACCCACATCATCGATGTAGGTGGCGCCGATGATATCGAGCCCGCAGGTTTCACTGCTGGCCACCCAGCGGGCCTCCTGCCGCTCACCGATGTGGCCGAACACGAGGGGACGGATGCCGTGGCCGTCGCGCAGGGCAAACAGGCCCTCGGGGGTCCCGATCACCAGACTGAAGGCACCGCGGCACTGGCCGGCGGCCGCGCGGATGGCCTCATCCCAGCCCAGGCCCCCGTTCACGGCGTGCTGCACAGCGAAGGCGATCAGCTCCGAATCCGTGGTGGAGGTGAACTCACCGGCGAGGTGATCCAGCGAGAGGCGCAGCTCCGCCGCATTGACCAGGTTGCCGTTGTGGGCCAGCGCAAAGGGCCCGAGGCGGGTCATCAGCACCACCGGCTGGGCATTGCAGACCTTGCTGCTGCCGGTGGTGGAATAGCGGTTGTGGCCGATCGCCAGGTCGCCGGGCATGCGTTCGAGCACGTCCTGGTCGAACACCTGGCTGACCAGGCCCATGTCCTTGTGCAGCCGCACCTTGGGGCCATCGAACACGGCGATACCGGCCGACTCCTGGCCGCGGTGCTGCAGGGCGTAGAGACCGAAGTAGGTGAGGTTGGCCACCGGCTGACCGGGGGACAGCACGGCGAATACCCCACAGGCCTCCTCAGGCTTGTCGGGCCTCAGCTCATCACGGGCAACGGGCTGGTGTTGCTGCAAGACCCTGCCCACCTAAAGCTTGACTGCATCATTGTGCATCAGCCGCGACATCAGGGCTCGGACCGGCTAAACGCTGGGGGGCAGCGCCTGGCCCAGGCGCCGCGGGATCGCCTGTTCAAACGCCTCACCAAGGTCGTCCACGGCCAGGTTCAGCAGGGTCGTGCCGCCGCGGTTGAAGGTCAGGGCAGCAGGGGCCCCGGAGGCGGCCTGCACGGCACCGAGGCACTGGGCCGGAATGGCGGCACCAGCGGCGGCGGCCTGATCGAGGGCCTGCTGCCAGGCGGCGGCATCGGCGGCCGCGATGCTCACCAGCACCCGGGCACCGCCTTCGGCGAACAGCAGACGATCCGGCCGGAGGTCGCCGGCCGGCAGCTGCAGCTCTGCCCCCAGACCGGAGGCGATGCAGGCCTCGGCCACGGCCACGGCCAGCCCTCCGTCGCTGAGGTCGTGGGCGGATGCCACCAGGCCCTGCGCAATCGCCTGACGCAGGAAGGCCTGGACGCGCTTCTCCAGCTGCAGATCGATCAGCGGCGGCCGACCGGTGACGGCCCCGTGAATGCGCTCCAGGTAGCTGCTGCCGGCCAGGCTGACCCGCTCATCGAGCTCCGAAGCCGTGGTGGTTGCCGAGGCGGTGGCGTCCAGCGGCACCCCCAGCAGCCAGATGGCATCGCCGGCCTGACGCCAGGCCAGGCCGCGGACCAGCGCGAGATCGGACACCAGCCCCACCATGCCCACCACGGGGGTGGGGTGAATCGGCTGCATCTGGCCGTCTGGAAGCCGGGTCTCGTTGTAGAGGGAGACGTTGCCACCGGTCACCGGGGTCTCCAGGGCGCTGCAGGCCGCCGAGAGGCCGCGGCAGGCCAGGGCCAGCTGCCAGTAGCCGGTGGGGGTCTCAGGCGACGGGAAGTTGAGGTTGTCGGTCACGGCCAGGGGTTCGGCACCGACGCAGCTGAGGTTGCGGGCCGCCTCGGCCACGGCCGCCATGCCGCCGCGCTCCGGATCGAGGGCCACCCAGCGGTTGGGGCAGTCCACCACCGCCGCCACACCGCGGCTGGCAGCCTGCATCGCCCCCTCTCCCCGCTGGGGCCGCAACCGCACCACGGCCGCATCCGCTCCGCCGGGCAGCACCACGGTGTTGGCCTGCACCTGATGGTCGTACTGGCGGAACACCCACCGCTTGGAGGCGATGGTGGGGTCGTCGAGCAACTGCAGCAGCACCGCAGCCCAGCCCAGGCTCTGACCGGCCAGGGGGCCGTTCACCGGCGTGATGCCAGCCTGGGTGGCCTGCGGCAGCTGGGCCTCGCTCCAGCGCCAGTGGGCCTGGATGGCGGCGGGGGGCTCGCTGAGCAATGTGTGGTGGTTGATCGGGGTGTCGTCGGCCAGGGCACTGGCGGGCACCTCCGCCGCCACCGACCCGTGCTGCAGCACCCGCACCACGTTCTGCTGGAGCACCCGGCCCACCTCCGCCGCCTGCAGGCCCCAGCGGGTGAAACGCTCCATCAACGCCTGCTGACGCCCGGGCTTCACCACGAACAGCATCCGCTCCTGGGACTCACTCAGCAGGAACTCGTAGGCGGTCATGCCGCTCTCGCGGGCGGGCACCCGGTCGAGATCGAGCTCGATGCCCAGCCCCCCCTTGGCGGCCATCTCGGAGCAACTGCAGGTGAGGCCGGCGGCGCCCATGTCCTGGGCGGCCACCACATCACCGCTCTGGAAAGCCTCGAGGCAGGCCTCGATCAGACCCTTCTCCAGGAAGGGATCGCCCACCTGCACGGCGGGGCGGTCGTCGAGGGAGGCCGCGGTGAGCTCGGCACTGGCGAAGCTGGCACCGCCCATGCCATCGCGACCGGTGGTGCTGCCCACGTAGACCACCGGATAGCCAACCCCCTCGGCGCCGGAGCAGACGATCTCCTCGGTTTCCATCAGCCCCAGGGCCATGGCATTCACCAGCGGGTTGCCGGAGTAGCTGGGGTCGAAGGCCACCTCACCGCCCACGGTGGGCACACCGACGCAGTTGCCGTAGTGGGCGATGCCGGCCACCACGCCCTCCATCAGACCCACGTTGCGCTCATCTTCGAGCGGCCCGAAGCGCAGGGCATTGAGCAGGGCGATCGGCCGGGCGCCCATGGTGAAGATGTCGCGCAGGATGCCGCCCACCCCCGTGGCCGCCCCCTGAAACGGCTCCACGGCCGAGGGGTGGTTGTGGCTCTCGATCTTGAAGGCGAGCCGCTGCCCTTCGCCCAGGTCGACCACGCCGGCGTTCTCACCGGGGCCCACGAGGATGCGGGGGCCGGTCGTGGGGAACTGGCTGAGCAGTGGCCGTGAATTGCGGTAGCAGCAGTGCTCCGACCACATCACGCCGAACATGCCCAGTTCGGCCCGATTCGGTTCCCGCCCAAGCCGCCGCACGATCTCGTCGTAATCGGCCTGGCTCAGGCCTTCCTTGCGCAGCGCCTCGGGCAGCGAAAAGGAGGCGGAAGCCGCGGGGGACGGCATGGTGGCAGCCAGGCAACGGTGCTCCACTCTGGCCGAGGGGCCGACCAACCCGGCTGGGCAGGCGGATCGGGCCGTCAGACCCAGGGATCGGCATCAGCGCCGGGATCCCTGCGGGAGCGCGGCTGGGAGCGGGGCGGTGCCTCGTCGGGATCAGAGTCGCTCTCCCACTGATCCCAGGCCTCGCGCTCCGGCCTGCGCTCCAGGGGATCCTCGGGGTCCTCCCGCCAACGCCCCTGGGGCTCCCAGGGGGGCTCCTCCAGCCAACCCTCCAGCCGGCCTTCAAAGCGATCCCCCACCTGATCGATCTGGTCGCGCCAGCGGCCGGTCTCCTGTTCCAGCTGCTCCTTCCAGCGCCGTGAGCGGCGCAGCAGTTCCTGCCGCACGCTGGCGCGGGCCAGGGGCAGCTCGTCGAGGCTGCCCAGGGCCGTGCGCACCATGCCGGGCTGTTGATCCACGATCCGCTCGGGGGTGAGGCGCCAGCGGCTGCTGCCCGGCAGCCGCGGATCACTGCGGGCAATCAGGTAGTGGCGGATGCGGCCACTGCGCAGCTCCACCGCCGCATCCACCACGCTGCCGAGGGGCTGGCCCTCCTGGCCCAGCAGGGCGGCATCGAACAGGGTCGGCAGCCGCTCCAAAGTGGCCGGATCCGTCTCGGCCGGCTCTCCCTGCACATAGGCCTCACCCTCCCCGAGCCCCCGCAGCTGATTCAGCCGCCAGACCAGCCGTTGATTGCCGAAGGCCGAGGGCCTGGTGACCCAACCGAGCAGACGGTGGACCGGCGGATGCATCCAGCCGATCAGGCCGGGACCGTGATCCAGGCCCTGGTCGCAGCGGACCCGGCGTTGCAGCAGATCGCTGAGCAGCAGCTGCTCGGGAAGGGCCACGCCACTCAACCGCGAATCTGAACAGGCATCACCAGATAGGTGAAGGCGCCCTCATCGGCCGTCGAGAGCACCGCCGGCGTGGTCGGTCCGTTGCAGTGCAGGATCACCCGCTCGCTGGCCATCACCTTGAGCCCTTCAAGCACGTAGCGCACGTTGAAGGCGATTTCGATCGGCTCCCCTTCCAGCTGGGCCGCCAGGGTCTCGGCGCCGCTGCCCACGTCCTGGGCGTCGGCGCGGATGTGCACCTGAGCGGAGGCCGGCTCGGTGCTGATCTTGACCACGTTGTTGTGCTGATCGGCCAGCACCGCCACCCGCTCCAGAGCGGCCGTGAAAGCCCGGCGATCCATGGCGATGCTGCGCCCGAAGCTGTCGGGGATCAACTGGCGATAGTTGGGATAGGTGCCATCGAGGGTGCGGCTGGTGAGCACCTGATCCGCCGAGAGGAACACCACCTGGCCGCGGTCGCAGAAGAGGTTGAGCGGATCATCCGACTGACGCACACTCAGCAGCCGCTCCAGCTCCCGCAGGGACCGGGCCGGCACGGTGACGGCAAAGGACTCGCTCTCGACCTCGGGATCGAGGCGCAGGGCCTGATCCAGCTTGAGCACGGCCAGCCGGTGGCCATCGGTGGCGGCGCACTCGAGTGAGTCGTTCTCGAGGCGGAGATGGACGCCCGTGAGCACCTGCTTGGCCTCATCGGCGCTGCTGGCGAAGATCGTGGCGCGCAAGCCCTTGATCAGGGCCTCGGCATCGAGACGGATCGGGGTGCCGGCCTGCACCAGGGGCAGATCGGGGAAGTCATCGGCAGGCATGCCCCGCATGCGATAGCTGCCCGAGAGGGAGGTGAGCTCCACCTGCTCGGTGCCGTCGTCGCAGTGGAGCGTGATCGGACTATCGGAGGAGAGGCGGGAGACGATCTCGCCGAACAGCCGGGCCGGCAGGGTGATGGCGCCGCTGGCCTCCACCGAGGCCGGCAGGCTGGTCTGGATGCCAAGGCTGAGGTCGAAGCCGGTGAGGCTGAGACGACCGGTGCCGGCATCGGCGGTGAGCAGCACGTTCGCCAGCACCGGATGGGTAGGCCGGGCGGAGACGGCCCGGCTGACCAACTGAAGGCTGGCACTGAGTTCGGCCTGGGAACAGACCAGCTTCATGGGGGTTTCTGGAGGCCTGGCGGCCGGCAGATCGGCCTCACCACCGTTCCATAGGGCGGCGCCAAGCGCAACGCACCGGCTGGCCGGATTCCCGCTTTCCACCCCACTTTCCCCAACCCGACTGCCAAAAGGATTGATTTTTTTTCTGAATAACAATCCCAACTCGTAGTCGTAGAGCCTGGGGAATCGGGGGAAAACAGCATTAAACCCTTTGCGCTGCAATTGTTTTGCTCTTACAGGCATGAGGAAAACGCCGGAGGAAAACCCTGGAAATCGCAGCTTTCCACCAAATCCCGGCCCTGTGGAAAACCAGGGCCGCCCCGGGTGTCCGGTCGCGTTCGTTTTCCCCAGCTCAGGGAATCCCTTTTCCCGGGGTTTTCAGCAGGCGGTTTCAGGGTTGGCTGCGTCCTGAGATCCCGCTGATTCGCAACAAAAAAGCCCCCGATCGGGGGCTGATGACCAGAGCCGCGGTCGCGCTGATCCCAGGGCCGTGAGGCTCAGAAGCCCATCACCTTGGCCACTGTGGCCGTGTCGGGTTCGATGCCGGCGTGGAACTTGGCGTCGTTGTGTTCAATGGCCGTGGTGGGGTCCTTGAGGCCATTGCCGGTGAGCACGCACACCACCGTGGCGCCGCTCGGTACCTCCTCACGTCGTTTGAGCAGCCCCGCCACCGAAGCGGCGCTGGCCGGTTCGCAGAACACGCCTTCTCCAGCCCCGAGCAGCTTGTAGGCCTCAATGATCTCGGTGTCCGTCACGGCCATGAAGTCACCGTTGCTCTCGGCCCGGGCCTTGAGGGCGTTCTCCTTGTTCACCGGGTTGCCGATGCGGATGGCGGTGGCGATCGTGTCGGGTTGCTCCACCGTGTGGCCCAGTACCAGCGGGGCGGCTCCGGCGGCCTGGAAGCCCATCATCCTCGGCAGCTTCCAGCTGCGGCCTGCCTGGCGGTACTCGCGGAAGCCCATCCAGTAGGCGCTGATGTTGCCGGCGTTGCCGACCGGAATGCAGAGCCAGTCGGGCGCTTCGCCGAGGGCGTCCACCACTTCGAAGGCGGCGGTCTTCTGCCCCTGAAGGCGGAAGGGATTGAGCGAGTTCACCAGGGTGACGGGGTAGCGGTCAGCCACCTCCCGCACGATCGCCAGGGCCCGGTCGAAGTTGCCCTGCACCGCCAGCACTTCGGCGCCGTACAGCAGGGCCTGGGCCAGCTTCCCCTGGGCCACGTAGCCATCCGGGATCAGCACGAAGGCCCGCATGCCACCCCGGCGCGCATAGGCCGCGGCCGCGGCGGAGGTGTTGCCGGTGCTGGCGCAGATCACCGCTTCCGAACCCGCTTCCTTGGCCTTGCTGATCGCCATGGTCATACCCCGGTCCTTGAAGGAGCCGGTGGGGTTGAGACCGTCGTATTTGAGGAACACCCGCACGCCACGGCCGATCCGTTCGGCGATCGACGCAGCCGGGATCAGCGGCGTGGCTCCTTCCCGCAGGGTCACCACCGGCGTGGCATCGCTCACCGGCAGCCAGGCGCGGTAGGCCTCAATCAGGCCCGGCCAGTCCTGCATCACCGGCTGGGCGCCGAAGGGACCGGTGCCATGGCGCCGGAAGGAACGGAGCAGGGGCACGGGGCAGGGTCTGGAGGCTGGAGGCGAATCTACGGCGCGACTCAGGCTGACCCTGGCCCGGATTCAGGAGCCAGGCTTGGCACCGACATCACCGCGCAGGCCATCAAGGGGAGATTCCGAGAAGAAGCGCACCAGGTCGGTCACGGAGCTCGCCTTGCTCATCAGCCCCAGCAAGGCAGGAATGCTGACCTCGATCTCGTTGGTGGGGTAGGCCTTGAGGAAGCCGATCGGCGACAGCTTGCCGGAGTCTTCAGCGGCACCCAGCACCAGCGCCGATCGCATCGCCTGCACCCCCACCGTCTCAGCGTTGAGTGGGTAGATGATCTGGGCGGCCCGCGCCAGGATCGCCTCGCCGATGCTGGTGTTGAGCAGGCGGCTGACCAGCACGACCGGAACGGTCATCGATTGGTTGAGCAGTTTGGCGGCTTCTTCCGGCTTCTGCTTGCTGAACTTGAGCACGTCCGCGAGCAGACCGCGGGCCTCTCCGGTGGTGGCCAGGTGCTCCAGATCCGCCACTGGAATCGAGCGGCGGAAGGCCCCGCTCACGAAGACCAGATTCTCGCCGGCCAGGGCCGCAGGGGAGCTGGCCCAGAGCCCGAGTCCCAGCAGGGCGGCCCCCAGACGGTGGCACTGGCGGGGCTGCCGCCCGGACCGCTTCTGCACGGAACTCTCCGAAGAATGGCCTTCATCGTAGGAGCCGTGTTTCGGTGGGAGCTGAGTGGCGGCTGCGGGACAGGCCGGTTCACCGCCCCCGCTCGCTTCAGGCACTGGCCAGATCGGCGCTGCGCTGGGGCGCCACCAACACATCCCGCAGCAGCCGCACCACGCCACGTTCGGCCAGCCCCCGGGCGACCTGGGCCCCCATGCGGCGCAGATCGGGTTCCCCCACCAGACGCGGCAGCCGCTTCAGCAGCAACTGGGGTTCGAAGCCGGGCAGGACCCGCAGGATCAGCACCAGTTGCCGCACCGGTTCCAGATCCAGCAAGGGCTCGCTGGCTTCCCAGGGATCGCGGCGGCGCAGACCGGGTGGCTGCAGCCTGGTCGGCAGCCGTTGGCCGAGCCGCAGGGTGGCCTGCCAGGCCACCGCATCCATCCGCTCCACCACCGCGTCGACCAGCTGCTGACGCAGCAGACCCCCCTGGGGAGAAAAGAGGAAATCGAGCACCTGGTCGAGCAGGGTGTCCAGATCGAGCTGGCTCCCCTTGGAGGCGCTGGCGATGAGGTTGTCGAGGCGCTGCCAGCGGAAGATCTCGCCATCGAAGAGCATTTCCTTGAGGCTCTGCCGCAGGCTGGGATCGGGATCCTCCATCAGGCGGCGGGCGAAGTATGGATAGGCGGCACCGAGGATCTTGAAATCAGGATCCACGCTCAGGGCGATGCCCTCGAGGGTCACCAGCGAGCGGATGATCAGGGCGTAGTAGGGCGGAACCTGGAAGGGGAAGCGATACATCACCCCGGAGAGATCATCGGTCACCGCTTTGAAATCCATCCGGCTCACGCCCATCTCCAGCGCCTGGCCGAAGACGCTCTCGAAGGCGGGAACAATCGGTTCCAGGTTCACATCCTCGGCCAGAAAGCCGAGGCTGACGAAGTCCTTGGACAGGGCGCTGAAGTTGCGATTCACCAGATGGACCACCGCCTGAATCAAGCCCGTACGGGCCTCACGGCTCACCTCGCTCATCATGCCGAAATCGAGATAGGCCAGCCGCCCGTCGCTCAGGGCCAGCAGGTTGCCGGGGTGGGGATCAGCGTGGAAGAAACCGTGCTCCAGCAGTTGCTGCAGGCTGCAGTCGACTCCGATGCTCACCATCACATCCGGATCGATGCCGAGGGCCTGGACCGCCTCGAGGTTGGTGAGCTTCACCCCTTCGATCCACTGCATCGTGAGCACCCGGCGGCTGGTGGCCTGGTGGTAGATCAAGGGAACGGCGATCAGGCGGTTGTGGGCGTGCAGCGCGCGAAAGCGGTCGGCATTGGCGGCTTCATGGAAATAATCCATCTCCTCGAATACCCGCCGGCCCAGCTCATCGATCAGCCCGACCAGATCGCTGCGGATCAGCCGCACGTTCTGATTCAGCCAAGCGGCGATATTGCGCACGATGTAGAGATCCAGCGTGATCTGCTCCCTCAGTCCTGGACGCTGCACCTTCACGGCCACCCGCTCACCGGTACGGAGAACGCCGCGATGGACCTGTCCCAGTGACGCAGCCGAGATCGGCTCCCGTTCAAGGCTGGCGTAGATCGCTTCGACCGGTGCGCCCAGATCCTCTTCGATGCAGGCCATCGCCAGGGCTGAATCGAAGCCCGGCAGCTGGTCCTGCAGTTGGGCCAGTTCCTCCAGCAGCATCGGCGGAACGATGTCCGGCCGGGTGGAGAGGGCCTGTCCGGCCTTGATGAACGCGGGCCCCAGATCCACCAGCAGGTTGGCGCATTCGCGGGCCCTGGCCCGGGAGCGTTCAGGGTTGGCCAGCATGCCCAGCAGCCAGTCGGTCCCCACACCGAGCAGATAGAGGCCGATCGGAATCAGGGTCTGGGCCAGTCGGCGCAGGAGCCGCTGGGGATGTCCGGCATAGATCCTGGTGATCGCTGCCGGGTCGTACTCCAGCAGGCCGGCGGCTTCAATGAAATCGCCCAGCTCGGGCGAGCCGCCTCGAGCGGTGGTGCTCAGATCCGGCCAGGGTGTCGATCCTCCAGCCTCCCCTCCTGGACGCGCTGATGAGCGTGGAGTTGCCGAGTGGACTGCATCTCTGAAAACACTGTCCTGATGCGCAGCCTCTTCGAGGACCCTCTCTTCCACGCCAGCCTCTCCGAAGACAGCGGCGCGCATGGCGTCGGCAGCGGCGTCAGCGGCGGTTCGAACCATGCCCCAGCGCCTGTGGCGCAATCCCGTACACCCTCTTCTAGAACAATCGCAAGGCCGCTACGGTCGGGGCGAACACGTGTTCCATACCGGAGGCCGGGGTGCTCACGGGGCTGCGCCTGGAGAACATTGCCCTGATCGAACAGCTGGAGCTCGGTTTCGCGCCGGGGTTCACCGTGTTCACGGGAGAGACGGGGGCCGGTAAGTCGCTGTTGCTCGATGCCCTCGATGCCCTGCTGGGCGGTGCCCAGGGCAGTGCCGGTGCCCGGCTGCTGCGCCCTCGGGCGGAGCGGGCCGTGATCGAGGCCAGCTTCAGCCTCGATCCACCGCTGGAAGTCTGGCTGGCCCAGCAGGAGATCGAGAGCCAGGAGGGTGAGCTCTGGCTCAGCCGGGAGTGGCGCCGCAGCGAGGAGCGCCTCACCAGCCGCAATCGCCTCAATGGCGTGCTGGTCAGCCGCGCTCAGTTGCAGGAGCTGCGGCCCCTGCTGCTGGATCTCACCGTGCAGGGACAGACGCAGCAGCTGGCCCGCCCCGGTCAGCAGCGGCGTTGGTTGGATCGCTTTGCGGGTGAGCCGATCCAGTTGCTGCTTGATCCGGTGCGTCAGGCTTTTGGCCAGTGGCGTGATGCGGTCGAGGCGCTGGAGGCGGCGCAGCGCGATCGCGATCAGCTGGAGCGCGAGCGGATCGCTCAGGAGCAGCGGCTTGAGGATCTGGAGGCGGCGGACCTCGACGACCCGTTTGAGGTGCAGCGCCTCCAGAGCGAGCAGGACCGCCTCTCCCACGGGGTGCGTCTGCAGGAGGGGGTGATGAGCTTGCAGGGGCGCCTGGTGGAGGGGGCCGAGCAGGCGCCTTCGGTGTTCGATCACCTGGCTGCCTGCGAGCAGGAGCTCGCTGTGATGGAGGGGCTGGATGGTTCGGTCAGCCCCCTGCGCCAGCGCTGCACCGAGGGTTTCGTGCAGCTTCAGGATCTGATGCGCGATCTCGATCGCTACGCCGCTTCGCTGGAGAGTGATCCAGCCAGCCTGGCCCAGCTCCAGGACCGGCTCGCCACCCTCAAGGCGCTGGAGCGCCGCCACGGCTCTGATCTCGCCGGCCTGATCAGCCTGCGGGACGCGCTGCGCCAGCAGCTGGCTCCCGGTGGCGCAGCGGCGTCCCTGGCTGCCCTCGAGCAGCGGGAGCAGCAGCTGCGTCAGCGACGGGATGATCTCAATGCCGCCCTGCACGAACGGCGCCAGGCGGCGGCCCGGCAGCTGGAGCAGCAGCTGATGCAGGCCCTGCGGCCCATGGGTCTGGCCAATGTGCGTTTTGAGGTGCGGGTGGAGGCCGCCCCGGCCGGTGAGGAGGGCGCCGATGCGGTGCAGTTCCTGTTTTCCGCCAACCCGGGTCAGCCCCTGGCGCCCCTGGCGGAGGTGGCCTCGGGGGGGGAGATGAGCCGCTTCCTGCTCGCCCTCAAGACCTGCCTGGCCGCGGCCGATGCCCACGTCACCCTGCTGTTTGACGAGATCGATACGGGGGTCAGTGGCCGGGTGAGTGGGGCGATGGCGGAGTTGCTGCAGCGCCTGGCCCTGCAGCGGCAGGTGTTCTGTGTCACCCACCAGCCCCTGGTGGCGGCTGCGGCGGATCACCACTACCGCGTCAGCAAGCAGGTCGTCGACGGCGTCACCCACACCCAGGTGTCCCACCTGCGGGACACTCGCGCCCGCCAGGCGGAGCTGGCCGAGCTGGCCGGCGGTGATTCCGGTGACGCCCGCCTGTTTGCCGCCAGCCTGCTGGATCGGGCCGCCGCGCCGCCGCGGCCGGATCGCTAGAACCACCCTGCCGCCGCTCCGCTTTCCGTGCCTGCCGTGCCGCCGCGCTGGACCGCCGCTGCCATCCCCGATCTGAGCGGCCGCATTGCCCTGGTGACCGGTGCCAACAGCGGCCTGGGCCTGGAAACCGCCCGGGCCCTGGCCCACCATGGCGCCACCGTGGTGCTGGCCTGCCGCAACCGGCGCCGCGGCGAGGAGGCTCGCCAGGCCTTGCTGCCGGCGGCCCGTGGGCCGCTTGATCTGCTGGAGCTGGACCTGGCCGATCTGGCGCAGGTGGTCGCCGCGGCCGGTTGGATGGAGGAGCAGTACGGCCGGTTTGATCTGCTGATCAACAACGCCGGTGTGATGGCGCCGCCCCGCACCCTCAGCCGTGATGGGTTCGAACTGCAGTTCGCCACCAACCACCTGGGTCATTTCGCCCTCACCCTGGCCCTGCTGCCTCTGCTCGAGGGCCAGCCCGATGCCCGCGTGGTCACGGTCACCTCCGGTGCCCAGTACTTCGGCCGCATCGCCTTCGATGATCTGCAGGCGGAGCGCTCCTACGACCGCTGGCGCGCCTACGGCCAGAGCAAACTCGCCAACGTGATGTTCGCCCTGGAGCTGCAGCAGCGTCTGGAGCAGGCCGGCAGCACGGTGCGCTCCTTCGCGGCCCACCCCGGCCTGGCCCGCACCAATCTTCAGCCCGCTTCGGTGGAGGCCAGCGGTGCCCGCTTCGAGGCCCTGGCCTACCGGTTGATGGATCCCCTCTTCCAGAGCGCCGCCATGGGGGCTTTGCCCCAGCTGTTTGCCGCCACGGCCCCGCAGGCGGAGGGTGGCGGCCATTACGGCCCCGATCAATGGGGTGGTCTGCGGGGCTGGCCCGCGGCGGTGCGGGTTGCCCCGGCCGCCCTCGATGGCCAGCAGCGCCGCCGGCTGTGGGAGTGCAGTGAAGCGCTCTGCGCTGCCGCCAGCCCGGCGCTGGCCACCCGGATGTCGGCAGTGGGCACTGCAGTGAGCCCTGCCTAAGTTGGCCGCAGCTCCTGGGTGTCGTGGTGCCGCGTCTTCGTTCCCTTGCCGCCCCTCTGGCTACCGGTCTGCTGCTGTTGCCTGCGCTGGCACCGCCCGCCGCCCATGCGGCCGAGCAGGTGGTGTTCGTCAGCGGGGCCTTCCGCCGCTCGATTCCGGTGGCGGATCTGGCCCATCTGGCGGAAACCGGCGAAGCGCGAGGCCTGCTGGGGGATGTGCTGCGGCTGGGACGGCAGAACCCGGCTGAGCTGGCCAAGCTCCTGAATGTGCAGATCCGCCTGCCCCTGGTGCTCACCAGCCGTCTGCTCGGCACCCGCATCGGCGAGGCGGCCCTCAACCGGGTCGCCCGGATCGTCTTCCCCCTCAAGGCACCGGGCGTGGCGGTTCCGGCCCTGAGGGCCGCCACGATCCTGGGGCTGGAGAAGGGGGACGGCAGCCTGTCGCCGCTCGGCTTCCTGCAGGCCTATCCCAACCAGGATCTGGCCGTGAGCTTGCCTCAGCTCAGGATTGCCTTCAACCGACTCAACTCGGTCACCGATGTGGTGCGCGGCTTTCTGGAAACGGATCTGGGCGGCCAGAGCGGTGCTGCCGGCAATGGCACCGCCCCCTAGCCGGGCCAGGAGGGTGCCGGATCACTGAATGGGTCAGGCCAGCGCGCCTAGAATCCACCGTTCACCAGGCCGCCGCATGCCCCGCGCCACAGCCTCTGCCAGCCCCGCGGCAACAGCAGCGGCCCCGAACGGCGCCACCAGTGCCAGCGAGGCTGCCCTCACCCTCAACGGCGGCAGCCTTGAGGATGTGATCCGGGTGCGGGGCGCCAGGCAGCACAACCTCAAGAACGTCGATCTCACGATTCCGCGCAATCGCCTGGTGGTGTTCACCGGCGTGAGCGGCAGCGGCAAGAGCTCGCTGGCCTTCGACACGATCTTCGCCGAAGGGCAGCGCCGCTACGTCGAGAGCCTCTCGGCCTACGCGCGCCAGTTCCTCGGCCAGGTGGACAAGCCGGATGTGGATGCGATCGAGGGGCTCTCGCCGGCGATCTCGATCGATCAGAAATCCACCAGCCACAATCCCCGCTCCACCGTGGGCACGGTGACCGAGATCCAGGACTATCTGCGCCTGTTGTTCGGTCGGGCTGGTGAGCCCCACTGCCCCCAGTGCGACCGCTCGATCCGGCCCCAGACCATCGACGAGATGGTCGACCAGATCCTCACCCTTCCCGAGGGCACCCGCTACCAGCTGCTGGCGCCGGTGGTGCGGGGCAAGAAGGGCACCCACGTGAAGCTGCTGGGGGGCCTGGTGGCGGAGGGCTTCGCGCGGGTGCGGATCAACGGCGAGGTGCGCGAACTGGCCGACAACATCGAGCTCGACAAGAACCACGCCCACCACATCGAGGTGGTGGTCGACCGGCTCGTGGCCCGCGATGGCATCCAGGAGCGGCTCACCGATTCGCTGCGCACGGCCCTGAAGCGCGGCGACGGTCTGGCCCTGGTGGAGGTGGTGCCCAAGACCGGCGAGGAGCTGCCGGAGGGGCTGGAGCGGGAGCGCCTCTATTCGGAGAACTTCGCCTGCCCGGTGCATGGCGCCGTGATGGAGGAGCTCTCGCCGCGGCTGTTCTCCTTCAACAGCCCCTATGGCGCCTGTCCGGATTGCCATGGCCTCGGCCACCTGCGCCAGTTCACCGAGGATCGGGTGGTGCCGGATCCGTCGCTGCCGGTCTATGCGGCGATCGCCCCGTGGAGCGACAAAGACAGCTCCTACTACTTCTCCCTGCTCTACTCGGTGGGGGAGGCCTTCGGTTTCGAGATCAAGCTGCCCTGGAGCGAACTCGGCCAGGAGCAGCGCCAGGTGCTGCTGCATGGCAGCAGCGAGCCGATCCCGATCCAGGCCGACAGCCGCTACCGCAAGAGCCAGACCTACGAGCGTCCCTTCGAGGGGATCCTGCCGATCCTGGAGCGGCAGCTGCGCGATGCCAGCGGTGAGGCGGTGCGGCAGAAACTGGAGAAGTACCTCGAACTGGTGCCCTGCTCCACCTGCCAGGGGCTGCGGCTGCGGCCCGAGGCCCTGGCGGTGCGGGTGGGTCCGTACCGGATCCACGAGCTCACCAGCACCAGCGTGGGCGAGAGCCTGGCCCGGATCGAGGCGCTGATGGGGGTCGGGGCCAGTGCCGGGGCGCCGCCGCTGCTCAGCCCCCGCCAGATCCAGATCGGCGACCTGGTGCTGCGGGAGATCCGCATGCGCCTCAAGTTCCTGCTCGATGTGGGGCTCGACTACCTCAGCCTCGACCGCCCGGCCATGACCCTTTCGGGCGGGGAGGCCCAGCGCATCCGCCTCGCCACCCAGATCGGTGCCGGCCTCACCGGCGTGCTCTACGTGCTGGATGAGCCGAGCATCGGCCTGCACCAGCGGGACAACGATCGCCTGCTGGCCACCCTGCTGAAGCTGCGGGATCTGGGCAACACCCTGATCGTGGTGGAACACGACGAGGACACGATCCGCGCCGCCGACTATGTGGTGGACATCGGTCCCGGCGCCGGGGTGCACGGCGGCCGCATCGTGTCCGAGGGAGGTCTTGAGCAGCTGCTGGCGGCGGAGGATTCACTCACCGGCGCCTACCTCAGCGGCCGGCGCTCGATTCCCACCCCCGCGGAGCGCCGCCAGGCCTGCACCCGCCAGCTCACCCTGGTGAACTGCCGCCGCAACAACCTGGACGACATCAGCGTTGAGATCCCACTGGGGCGGTTGGTGTGCGTGACCGGTGTGAGCGGCAGTGGCAAGAGCACCCTGGTCAATGAGCTGCTCCATCCGGCCTTGGAGCACAAGCTCGGCCTGAAGGTGCCTTTCCCCTCGGGGCTGGAGTCGCTGAAGGGGATGAAGTCGATCGACAAGGTGATCGTGATCGACCAGAGCCCGATCGGTCGCACGCCCCGGTCCAATCCAGCCACTTATACCGGCGCTTTTGATCCGATCCGCCAGGTGTTCGCCGCCACGGTGGAGGCCAAGGCGCGGGGCTACCAGGTGGGTCAGTTCAGCTTCAACGTCAAAGGGGGGCGCTGCGAGGCCTGCAGCGGGCAGGGCGTCAATGTGATCGAGATGAATTTCCTGCCGGATGTGTATGTGCAGTGTGATGTCTGCAAGGGGGCGCGCTACAACCGCGAGACCCTGCAGGTGACCTACAAGGGCTTCACCATCGCCGATGTGCTGCAGATGACGGTGGAGCAGGCTGCCGATGTGTTCTCCGCTATCCCCCAGGCGGCGGATCGATTGCGCACCCTGGTGGATGTGGGTCTGGGCTACATCAAGCTCGGCCAGCCGGCGCCCACCCTCTCTGGTGGGGAAGCGCAGCGGGTGAAGCTCGCCACCGAGCTCTCCAAACGTGCCACCGGGAAAACGCTCTATCTGATCGATGAACCCACCACTGGCCTGAGCTTCTACGACGTGCACAAGCTGATGGACGTGATGCAGCGGCTGGTGGACAAGGGCAATTCAATCCTGGTGATCGAGCACAACCTCGATGTGATCCGCTGTGCCGACTGGATCATCGACCTCGGGCCTGAAGGGGGCGACAAGGGCGGTGAGATCGTGGTCTGCGGCACCCCGGAGGAGGTGGCGGAACATCCCACCAGTCACACCGGCCGGTACCTCAAGCAGGTGCTGGAGCAGCATCCCCCTGTGGAGGTGGCTGCCTGATCGTTGGCTGCCTGGCGGTTGGATGTGCCGGTGATTCCTGCCTGTCTGACAGGGATACGAGCGGGATAGACCGTCATCGTCTGGCTGACGCCCTTGAGGGGCACCTCATGTTTTTCCTGGATTAGATCGCGGGATTCCGTGAGGTTGTCCCAGACGGCCTGGCTGATCAGGATGTCGCAATTGAAATCCCTGGTCTTGCGCTCAATTCGGCTGGCGATATTCACGCAATCACCCACAAGCCCGAAGCGCAGGTCGTCTACCGGGCCAGTGTTCTCCACGACGGTGGGTCCGTAATGGATGCCGATGCCAACGTCAACAGAGCGATTGAATTCCTTTCGGAGTGCTTCGGAGAGCACGAGGATTCTTTTGCGGATTGCAAAGGCGGTTTTCACAGCATCTTCGCAATAGGATCCTGAATCGGTTTCCTGGATGCCGAATACACAGCTCAGTTCGTCGCCAACCCAGAGGTTGATCGTTCCATGGTTTTAGACAATCTCCTCCTTCAGTGCCGTGAAATAGCGATTCAGGATATACACCAAGTCGAACGCGGGAATGCTTTCTGAAAGGGGGTGAATCCTTTGAGATCCACGAACAGGATCGCCAGGGATCGAACAACGCCTAACCCCCCCCCTGTTTGGCTTTTCGTTTTTCCGCTTTCCTCTCCCCGGGAGGTTTGATCAGTCGCTTGATCTTCACCTTTCCTCTGTCGCGAAATCTCGTCGCACAGCCCAGCCGTATGTTATCCGGCCAGTGGAGGCGCTCGGCAATGCGTGCTTCCTCAGGGGTTCTTGGCTCCAGATAATCCAGCCCTTCGAGAACCTCAACCTTGCAGGAGCTGCAGATGGTTTTTCCTCCGCATGCCGAAACCATTTCGATATCGGATTCGATCGCGATAACGAGCAGCGTCTTGTCCGGGTGATGCCAGGGAGTGCTCAGCTGAGCGCATGCCCAGTTGATCTCCATGCGCGATAGAGTGTTTTAGCAATTCTAGTTCAACTCTCCTCCTCTTGTCTCTGGCTCCGGCGCCGGGGTATCCCACGGTCTGCGCAGAACGCGGCGGACCATCGGAATGAAGGTCTCGATTGGTTCTTGGGGATAGTCCGGATCGAATGAGACCTCGTCGTACAGGGCGCAGAACTCAGCGGTGTAGGCGAAGTGCGGGCTCTCCCGGTAGGCCTCCCGGCCGTTCGGGTCGATGCCCACCTGGCTGCCGTAGAAGTAGGTCTGGAACACCGGATGGTGGGCGAGCATCCAGTGGTTCTCCTCCCGGATGAACGGCTTGAGGATGGCGGCGATCACCTCACCGTGATTGAGGGGGCCGAGTGCCTCCCCCACGTCGTGCAGCAGGGCCACCACCACGGTTTCCTCGTCGCGGCCGTCCCGCAGGGCCCGGGTCGCCGCCTGCAGGGAATGGGTGCGGCGATCCACGGGGTAGGCCTCGTCCCCGCCCAGCCTCTCCAGCAGATCGAGCAGCAGATCCGGGAGCTGCAGCAGGTTCTGCTCATGCACCGTGCGCAGCAGCCGGAAATCGTCCGGGCTCATCTCGTCCATGCGGTGGAACCGCATGCGCTCGCCCTGCGGCGTTGGCTCCATGGTCTGCGGAAGTACCCTCATCCTCACCCTATGGAGCAGGCCTCCCACCGGGTGGAGGGAGCTGTGAACAGTCCCATGGCGTTCGGACGCTCCGGTGCCACCATCCAGGGATCCAGGCACGCGGATGCCCGCTTCCGGAGCCAGTTCCCCATGTCCCATCGACAGGCCGACGAACCCCTCCGCTGGCGGTGGCGTTACCGCGGCACCGGCACCAGTACAGGCAGTGGCAATGGCGAACGCATCCGGGCCCAGGGCCGCTTCCTCACCGATCGGGACCCCGACGGGGATGGCTTCCACGAAATTCTGCGCATCCGTGGCCAGCGCAACGGGGACCGGATCACCGGGCTGGTGCCCGCTGGCACCTCCATCCCCGGTAATGCCCCCTACACCGGCGACAACCTCGTGCGCTACGAGCCCCGGCGCTTGCCGGAGGGGCGGAAGAGCGATCCCCAGCTGACCCAGAGCGGCATCCAGTTCGCCCTGGCGGATGGCACCTACTCGAACGTGTTCCACGCCGGCTTCCTCACTCCGCCCACGGGCCTGGACTTTCATTCCGTGCCGCCCTTCCCCCAGGGGACCACGCCCCCCAACAGTGAATCTCCCGTGCTGTTCCGTGCCTGGGTCGTGGGTTGACGCCTTCCGGTGCGGTGTGCGGTAACTGGGGAGTTCAGGGGGCGAGCGTGCTGCGGTAGCTCCTCACTTCCGTGGGGACATGCCGGATCGTGGTGGTGACTGTACCGAGGCCACTCTTCTCCAGCACCTGACTCAATTCCCCGTGCAGCTGATCCAGGATCTGATCATCGAGCAGGCTAGATGGGGCATAGAGCTGGAAGTCGACCTTCACCCCTTTGGAATTTGTCTGGACGCTCAGATTCTTGAGCTGGATCACTTCGCGGTAGTGGGGATACCGCTCCCACAGTTTCGCGATCTGGCTGTCGATCCTTTTCTCCAGGATGAATTCCCCCATCGCTCCACTCAAGGGCCCGCTCACCACGGCCAGCAGGAGCCCCAGAGACACCAGGCTCACCCCCGCCCGTCGCCAGTGGCCGTACCGCTGCCACAGGAAGACGAGGGATGCGGCCACGGTGATGCCGATCAGGTTGGCGCAGAAGAGCAGCAGGGCTCCCGTCGTGACCTGATTGCCGATCCCGATGGGCACGACGGTTTCCACCGAGACGCCGATGTCGTCCCGCAGGCCGAGGCCGATTCCGGCGACACACAGGGGAGGGACCAGAGCCACGGCGATCGCGACGCCTGCAATGGAATTGGCGATCTTGGGCCTGGTCAGGGAGAAGGCACCGGCGGCACCGGCCGCCAGAGCGATGCCGAGATCCACGATGTTGGGTGTGGTGCGGGCGATGATTTCCCGGCTCAGGATCGTGGCTGGTACCGCTTCATCGAGGGCCCAGGCCAGCAGCATCACCGTGCAACTTCCCAGCACAATCGTGAGCAAGGAACGTTGAATGAGGATCCCGTCGGAGGTGCTGATCCCGAAGGCACAACTCAGGATCGGATTCATCAACGGCGCCACGATCATGGCGCCGATCACCACAGCGGGGCTGTCGACCAGAAGCCCCAGTGTTGCAATGATCGTGGACGTGATCAGCAATACAAAGAACGACAGGCTTGGAAAGGAGGATTCCACCCTGTCTTCCTGCAGGGAGTCATGGCTGATCGGCGGCTCTGCTGGGGTGTTCCGGCTTGGGCGAAGGCCTCCGAGGAACTTCAGAGCGCGTGGGGGAAGTGTCACGAAGCCGCTGAGTTTCTGTTTCGCAGTGTGGTCGGGATGATCCACTCCTGACCACAGCAAGATGCCGTTGCGCTCCCTCTCCCCGCAGCAGACCAGAAACGCCCTTCTGGTGGGGTTCGCCGGTTTTCTCGCCACTGCCCTCTACCTCTGGTCCGGGCCTGCGGTAGCGGCCGAACAGGGCTTCTATCTGGTGTACGGAGCCGTGCGCAGCCTGCTGCCCAGCCGGGATGCCTCCCTGCAGGCGGCCCAGGCACGGCTGCAGGGCACGGCCTTCGGCGGGGTGGTGGTGTTCCTGGTGATGCTCGCCTTCCGCGACTGGCTCGCCATGGGGGTGGCCTACGTGCTGATTCATCGGATCGGTCGGCGCTGCGGCTTCAGCAGCGCCACCCTTGTGAACGCGGGGGTGATGGTGGTGCTCCTGCTCGGTGTGCCCGCCTACGGGGCCATGGGGTTCCGCTATGTCTTCGATCGCACCCTCTGGCATGCCCTGGGCCTCGGGATCGGCATGGCCGTGGAGCGTCTGTTCTGGCCGGATGCGCCGCTGCAGCGCCTGATCACCAGCGAACGGGCTCTGGTGCAGCGGCTGCACGATCTGCTGGCCGGCCGCCAGGTTTGCTCGGCCGAGTCCCTGATCGCCAGCTATGCGGAGCACCGGGCGGTCCGCTCGGAGGTTCTGCGGGGCAGCGAGGCGGCCCTGCTGCAGTCCCCCTCCTACCGCGATCGTCACGACTGCCTCGAGATCGCCCTGCGCCACGCCGTGGCCATGCTGCGCGGCCCCACGGTGCTCAAGACCCTGGATGAACGGGCCTGCCGGGAGGCCCTGGGGCGCTACGGCACCTTCCCGGAGCTGGCCTGAGCATGGCCTCCTCCCCCTCGTCGTCCTCGCCCGCGCCCCTGGCGCTGATCCTCCGCAACGGCAGCGTGCTGGCGCTGCTGATGGCCGCCGCCGCCTTCCTGGGCCTGCCCGAGGGGCTGTTCCTGGCGCTGGGGGCCCTCACGGTGCTCGAGTCCGACCTCGGCCAGGGCGTGCTGGCCGGCCGGGAGCGCCTGCTCGGCACCCTCTGCGGCCTGGTGGCGGTGGTGATCGCGGCCGGCGCCCTCGGCGGCGCACCGCTGCCCCTGGCGATCTTCGGGGGGCTCACCCTGGTGCGTCTGTTCAGCTTCGCGGCGGGCCTGCGCAGCGGCTACATCGTGGGCGGGCAGGTGGTGGCGGGGAGCCTGCTCCACCACGGCCTCGAGTGGTGGCCCTATGCCCTGTTCCGCACGGTCACCACCCTGCTGGGGGTGGGGATCGGCATTCTCGTGTCGCGGCACATCTACAGCCAGCGCAGCCTGCTGCTCTGGCAGGCCGACTGCCGCCAGTGGCTGCTCGACCTGGCCGATGCCCTCGAGCGTGTGGCCCTGACCCAGCACTCGGAGGAGCCCTATCTGCGGATGCGGGAGCGGCGCGATGGCCTGCGCCGGCGCCTGCCGCAGCTGGCGGCCGAGCAGGGGGTGCTCCATCTCAGCGGCGAGGATCCCCTCAACCTGGCGCAGGATCTGCTGCTCCAGGCCGGCACGGTGCTCAGCTGTGCCCGCGATCTCCACCCCATCCTTGCCGCGGCCGGGCCCGGCTCCGCCGCGGCCACCTTCCCCTGGGCTCCCCTGATCAGCTGTGGGGCGGCCCACTTGCGCGCCTCTGCCTGCGGCTCCGATGGGCGCCGCAGCCGCCGGGATCTGCAGGCTCTGCGGCAGCGGCTGCAGCGCCAGCTGGAGGATCAGCCCCCCTCAGGCGAAGGCGAGCTGCTGCTCTGCAGCCGCCTGCTGATGCTCAGCGATGCCCTGCTCAGCCTGCGCAGCCTTCCCGCTGGGGCCCGGCCTGCCCTGGCCGGCCCGGTCCGCGCTCCTTAGGAGACTGCTGAAAAACCCCTTCAAGGGCCATTCAGCCCGGGAACGCCTGACTCCGAGCCCAGTGTTCACGGGCGCTGCGCCCAGAGGTCAGACTCAAGTCATGGCGACCTCGGGACTTTTTCAGCAGGCTCTTAGCCTGAGATCCCAGTGGCAGGAGTGTCTCCGGCCTCGTCCATGCTTGAGTCCCTTTCCCCTGCGCCCTTCCTGGAGCCGGATCCCCGGCCCGCCTTGCCGGACTGGGCCCGCTCCGCTTCTTCCTCCTCCGCCCTCTTCCCGTTCGGGACACCGCCGGAGCCGCCGGCGCCCGAGGCAGCCGCGGCGATGCCGCCGATTCCTCCCGTGATCCCCTCACCGGGGAACCCTTCGATCGTCTGCAGGTGCTGCCCGAGGATGGCCGGCGCATCTACCGCGAGGCCTTCGCCCTGGCTGAGCAGCAGATCCGCATCGAGATCTGCGTGCTGGAGGATCCGAAGATCCTGGCCGGCCTGCGGGATGCCCTGGACCGCGGCGTGCGGGTGCGGGCGATCGTGGACCGGGGCAAATACGAGGCGCTGGAGCCGGAACGGCAGAACCTGGCGGCGGAGTTCGTGGCCGCCGGCGGGGAGCTGCACCTCAGCAATCCGATCTTTCCGCGCTCTTTTCCCAAGACGATCCTGATCGATTCGAAGCTGCTGGTGTACGGCTCCGCCTGCCTCGACTCCACCACCTTCGCCCAGTACCGCGATTTCGCCCTCAGCAGCACCGATCCCACCGTGCTGCGCACGATCCGCCGCCTCTTCGCCAACGACTGGGCCTATTCGGCCCCGGTGGGACAGGAACCGCCCGCCTTCAATCCCACTCCCCCAGTGGAGCCGCCGGAGCTGCTGATCGCACCGCGCAACGCCGCTTCCGGCATGGCGGATCTCTACCAGCAGGCCGAGCGGCGGCTGGATGTGTACACCGAGGAGCTGGGCAATGCGGCCCTCGAGAGCGAACTGGTGGCGGCGGTGGCCCGCGGGGTGATCGTGCGTCTGATCACCCCGGTACAGGTGAACGGCGCCAGTGAGGAGCAGAACCGCCAGCACACCGCATCGATCCAGGCCCTCTCGGCCGCCGGCGTGCGGGTGCGCACCAGCGGGCCGCTCGAGAGCTTCGATGCGCCCTACATGCATGCCCGCGCCGCCCGGGTGGATGGGCGCCTCGCCTATGTGGGCTCGATCAGCCTCTCCCCCGACTCGGCGACCCTGAACCGGGAGATGGGTCTGATCGAGGACGATCCCACCATCGTGGCCCAGCTCGGTCGCCAGTTCGTCAAGGATTTCCGGCGCCTGACCCCGGCAGCCTGACCCCGGCAGCCTGTGGCGCCGGTTGCTGTTGCCGGGGTCGGATGGATCACAATTCCCTGCAGGCCTTTCCCTCCCGACCTCCTCCCCTCCGATGCGCGTTTCCCGTGTCCGGCTTCGTCGCATCGGCTGGCTGGCGGCCGGGCTGGCCCTGGCCACTGCTGCGGCTCCCGCCCGCTCCCTGGAAACGGTGGTGCTGCAGTTGCCCTTGATGGAGACCAGCTTCAGCGTCAAACTCAGCGAGCTGGAGCAACCGGCCAGACTTCTGAGCGGCAGCAGCGATCTGGCTGAGCTTGATCGCGCCACCAATGGTGCCGTGGGGCGGCAGTTGCTGGAGGTGTTCAATCGCCCCCTGCCCTTGCAGGTGGAGGCTGTGGTGGATCAGGCCAGCGGCACGCCCCTGCTCACCCAGGCGCTGCTCGCCGTGTCCGCCCTGGGCCAGGTGGAGGGGCTGCCTGCGGGCGCCGACATCGGCGGGGACCAGCTGGCAGAGGCTGTGCGGCAGGCGGCCTCCGGCGGGCAGCTCACCCTGCTGTCCCTGCTGCGTGCCTTGCCCGGCGACTCCGTGACTGTGGACCTGGGGAAGGCTCTGTCGGCAGCCCGTCGGCTGCAGAAGCAGCAGGCCCCCGCCGTGGAGCTGGTGCGCGACCTCCCGCCCGCAACCCAGGATCCAGCCCTCTCCGCGCCTGGTGCCTTCACCCCGGTGCGCAGCAGCTTCACCCTGCCGGTGTCCTATCGCCCTGAACCCCTGAACGTGGTGCTGTTCAAGCCCTCCCAGGGGGGCAATGGCCAGCTGGTGGTGATCTCCCACGGCCTCTGGGATGCTCCCGAGAGCTTCGAGGGCTGGGCGCGCCACCTGGCCAGCCACGGCTACACCGTGGTGCTGCCTCTCCACCCGGGCAGCGACCGCGACCAGCAGCGGGCCATGCTCTCAGGAGAGGCGAAGCCCCCCAGCCCGGAGGAGCTGCGGCTGCGCCCCCTCGATGTGAAGGCCATTCTCGATGGCTTCACCGGAGCCGATACTCAGAACGCTGTGGTGATCGGTCACTCCTGGGGCGCCACCACCGCTCTGCAGCTGGCCGGGCTGAAGCCCAGCAGCAGTCGGTTGCATCAGAGCTGCAACGACAGCAAGGATCCGAGCCGCAACCGCAACGATCCCGACCGCAACATGAGCTGGGTGCTCCAGTGCAGCTTCCTCAGCAGCGCCGATCGCTCCAACGTGGCTGATCCACGGGTGATCGCCGTGGCGGCGGTGAGTCCGCCCCTTTTTCTGCTGTTTGATCAGGGAAGCTCCGCCGGCATGTCGGCCCGGACCCTGCTGGTGACCGGAAGCCGTGACTGGGTTGTGCCTGCCGGCCCCGAGGCGATCGCTCCCTTCAGTCGCTCGCGCCCGGCCGGGCATCAGTTGGTGGTGGCCGGTGGCGGCGACCATTTCAACCTGCGTGGACCAGCGACTGGCGATGGCGGCCCACTCCGGGGTCTGTTGCTGGGCTGGGTGAACGGGGCCTATGCCGCCGGTCCCAACCTGCGGCCGGCTCCCGGTGCTCCGCCCCTGCTTCCAGCCGACGGCTGGGGGGATGCTGACAAGCCGTTGGTGGATGCCACCACCAGCGTGCTTCCGTTGCAGCGCTGAGCGTCGCAGCGCAGACCACACTCCACCTGCGGTGGGCAGCCTCGGCTGGGTGTCCTCGGTGCGGCGGAGCCCATTCTTTGTCTGTGAACGCTGACAGGGCTGGGCCGGGGCCCTTGCGTGGCCGGGCGGCCTGATGCCGTACTCGTGCGGGATCTGTGCCCGACGCAGCCATGCTGCGCCTGCGCTTGGCCGGTTTTCCCTGCAGCGTGATTCCGAAAAGTTGGCTATGGATCCCTTACGTACTCAATCACTTCCACCCTCTTGTCACGGCTGACGCCGTGGTCATTGACCACCCCTGACGCCGTGGTCATCGACCACTGCTCACCCGTTCGTCCACCACTTCGGGGCCGCCATGGGTTTCAACATCCTCCACCTGCATCTGCACGGTCTGTTTCGAGGTCATGACCTGGAGCTGGGTCGTGATCCCGATACCGGTGGCCAGACCACCTACGTGCTGGAACTGGCCCGGGCAATGGCGGCACGGCCCGAGGTGGAGCGGGTCGAGGTAGTCACCCGGCTGATCCGCGACCGCCGCGTTTCGTCCGATTACGCCCGGCCGTTGGAGCCGATCGGGCCTGATGCCGCCATCCGTCGCCTTCCCTTCGGTCCGCCGCGCTATCTGCGCAAGGAACTGCTCTGGCCCCACCTCGACGAGCTGGCTGACGCCCTCACGGAGGTTCTGGTGGCTCAGCCACGCCTGCCGGACTGGATCCACGCCCATTACGCCGATGCCGGGTATGTGGGGGCCTTGCTGAGGCGCCGGCTTGGCATCCCGTTGGTGTTCACGGGCCATTCGCTCGGACGTGAGAAGCGTCGCCGGCTGATGCTCTCCGGTCTTGATCCTCGCCAGATCGATCAGACCTACGCCATGGCCCGTCGCATCGATGCCGAGGAGCTGGTCCTGGCCCATGCGTCGATGGTGGTCACCAGCACCAGCCAGGAACGGGAGCAGCAGTACGCCCGCTATGGCCGCTTCCGGCTGGAGCAGGCCCGTGTCATCCCTCCCGGTGTGGACGCCCGCCAGTTCCGCCCGCCCTTGAGTGGTGAGGTTGAAACGGCGATCGATCAACTGGTTCAGCCGTTCCTGCGCAATCCGGCCAAGCCTCCGGTGCTGGCCATCTGCCGTGCCGATCACCGCAAGAACATCCCGGCCCTGGTGGAGGTGTTCGGCCGCTCCGAGCACCTACGCAAGAACCACAATCTGGTGCTGGTGCTCGGCTGCCGCGACGACCCCCGTGAGCTGGAGAAACAGCAGCGCGAGGTGTTCCAGCAGGTGTTCGAGCAGGTGGACCGCTTCGATCTCTATGGCCAGGTGGCCTATCCGAAGCAACACCGACGCGACCAGATTCCGGCCTTCTACCGCTGGGCGGCCCAGCTGGGCGGCGTCTTCGTCAATCCTGCGCTCACCGAGCCCTTCGGTCTCACCCTGCTGGAGGCGGCGGCCTGTGGCCTGCCGATCGTGGCCACCGATGATGGCGGCCCCCGCGACATCCTCAGCCGCACCGACAGCGGTCTGCTGGTGGACGTCTCCGATCTCGATGCCCTGCAGCAGGCGCTGGAGGCAAGCCTGGCGAGTCCCCTGCTCTGGCGTCGCTGGTCGGAGAACGGCATCGAAGCGGTCAGCCGCCACTTCAGCTGGAATGCCCATGTCTGCAGCTACCTGGGTGAGGCCGCTGCCGCTGCCGCTCGCCATGCCGAAGTGGTGCGACACCCCGCTGCTGCCGTCAGCTCCGATGCCAGTGTGCCGGGAACATCCGGTCCCATGGTGGTTCCCCCCAGACGCTTGGCTCCGTCCCAGCGCCTGCTGCTCTTCGATCTCGATGTATTGCTGGCTTCGCCCGATGACGCCAGCCTTGTGGAGCTGCGCCGTCGGCTGGAGGCTGACCCTCGCCTGTCGGTGGGTGTGTTCAGCGGCCGTTCCTTCAAGGCGGCCTGCCAGCGCTTTGCCGAGCTGCATCTGCCGGCACCTCGCGTCACGATCACTCAGGCCGGTACTGACATCCGTTTCCGCGATCTGTCTGGTCCCGAGCTGGGCTGGTGCGATCCGGGCCTGGGCGATGTCGAGCCTGCCGGCGAGTGGGCCGCACCTGGCCTTGAGATCGCCGACCTGGTGCTGGACCCGCTCTGGCAGCAGCAGATCGGCCGCAGCTGGCAGCGCCAGGAGGTGGTTGCGGCCATGGCTGAGCTCGAGCCGCGCCTCTGCCTGCAGGACGAGAGCGAGCAGGGGCCTTACAAGGTGAGCTATGTCCTGCAGGAGCCTGACCAGGGCATCCTGCCGCTGGTGCGGCAGGCCCTGCGCAACCATGCCCTGCAGGCCAGGCCCCATGTGTTTCAGCACTGGTTCCTGGATGTGCTGCCGCTCACGGCTTCCAAGGCGGAAGCGATCCGCTACGTGGCGCTGCGCTGGAAGCTGCCGCTCAGCAGCATTCTGGTGGGGGCCAGCCAGCAGGGCGACGGGGAACTGCTGCAGGGCCTGCCCCTCGGCGTGGTGCCTGAAGACCATGATCCCTCGCTCGAATCCCTGAGGGGGCACCGCCGTGTGTACTTCTCCTCAAAGCCCCAGGCCTGGGGCCTGCTGGATGGTTTAGATCACGATCGATTCCTGCGCCGCTGAGCCTGGCGTGCCACCAGATCTTGATGATCGCAAAGCCCCGTCGGCATGGTCACGGGGTGATGCCCCAGACAACCCCTTCCTGAAGCGACTGCGCCGGGAGTTTGAGGCTGACGCACGCCTCAGCCAGGTTTTCCTCGTGCTCTCGGTGGGCGCGAGCCTGATCGCCACCTTCGGTCTGCTTTCCAACAGCGCCGCCGTGGTGATCGGCGCCATGGTGGTGGCGCCCTGGATCCTGCCGCTGCAGGCGATTGCCTACGGCATTCTGCGGGGCCGCTTCAACCTGGTGCTGCGGGCCTTGATCACCTTGATGCTGGGGGTGACGACCACGGTGATCCTGTCTGTGGGGATCGGGCGCCTGCTTGGTTTCGCCACCTACGGCAGCGAAGTACTCAGCCGCACCAACCCCAACCTGCTCGATCTGGCCATCGCCCTGGTGGCCGGTGCCCTGGCCATCTATGCCAAGTTGCGCCGTGATGCGGTCTCCTCTCTGGCTGGCCTGGCGATCGCGGTGGCGCTGGTGCCGCCCGTTTGCAGCATGGGCCTGGTGCTGGCCAGTGGTGATTTCAAAAGCGCCCTCGGCGCCGGTCTGCTGTTTGTGACCAACCTGCTGGGCATCCTCAGCGGTGCGCTGGTGGCCCTCGCTGTGGTTGAACCCAGCTTCCGCCTGGTGCTGCTGCGCAGTCGGCTGGGCCTCACCAGCCTGGGCCTGACGGCCTTGCTGCTGGTGCCCCTCACCGGCAGTCTGGTCGGGCTGTTGCGCCAGGCCCGCCAGGGGGCGAGTCTGCGCCAGGTGGAGCAAGCGATTGCGCAGAGCCTGCGCAATCGCACGATCACCCTCGGCCGCGATGCCCAGCTGGTGGGTGTGAACATCGACTGGGCCCAGAACCCTCCCCTGATCCGCGCCTATGTGCGGGTGACCGATCCGACGCTTCCGACGCCGGCTCAAGTGGCAGCGGTGCAGAAGTTCATCAACAGCCAGCAACCCATCCGCTACCGGCTGGTGGTGCAGAAGTCCGCCATTGTGGTGGTAGGTCCCGAGGCCAAGCCCAACCCCTCGCAAAAACTGCCGATCGGATCGGAGATTCCGCCGCCGCCCCTGCGGGAAGGCGACGCTCCGATTCCGCGGATTCCGCCCCCGCCGGCACCGCCTCCGGTACCGGACGAGTCAGAACGACAAAGCTCGCCCACGTCCGAAGCGTCGGTGGGGTCCGAGGTGGGCGGCTCGTCCGATGGTGCTTCAGCAGAATCCGTGCCGAAGAACCAGGAGCCCTGAACCCGTCCCCTCCGCTGTCTTCTGGCTGTTCAGGGTCGCTCGGCTGCTCAGTAGCGGCTCTCTCCTGAAGGCTGGAATTCGGCAGCGGCGCGAACCCCCTCGCTGGTGCCGTCCGCAGCAGCCCCATCCTGGCCGCCTTGGCCTGCTCCAGTCTCGGGCATCCAGTAGCTGAGATCGTTGTACCAATACAGGTGGCCGGGCAGTTGCTCGGTCTTCAGCCTCGTGGTGGCCATCGACCCCATCAGCCGGGCGAGATCCACCGGAGATAGGTCCGTGCGGATGTCGTCTCCGGCGATGCGGAGCAGCTCCGGCAGGCGGGTCACCGTGCCGGGTTGCACCAGCTTGCGGAACACGGCTGAGAGCACCAGCTTCTGGCGCTCGAGGCGGCCGATGTCGCCGAGTTCGTCGTGACGGAAGCGGAGGAATCCCTCCAGGTTCTCGCCTTTGAGAACCTGCACGCCGGGGTAGAGGTCGATGTAAAGGCCCTGGCTGTTGTCCACGTAGTACATGCGCTTGGGCACATCCAGCTCCACGCCGTCGAGGGCGTCCGCCAGCCGCTGCACGGCGCGCAGGTTCACCTTGAGGTAGTGGTCCACGGGCGCGTCCAGCAGCTGGGTCAGTTCCCGCTTGACCGCCTCAGGGCCGCCAAGGGCGTAGAGGGCGTTGGCCTTCTGGACGCCGAAGTCGGGTGTTTCGATGTAGGTGTCGCGGGGCACCTGGGTGAGCTCGGTGGTGCCGTCCTTGACCTGGACCGTGAGCATCACATCGGTGCTGCCGCTCACCGCATCGGTCCCGAGCACCAGGATCCGGCGTTGTTGGGCGAGAGGATTGATCAGGCTGGTGACACTGCTCGATCCTTGTTTCAGCCCTGCCACCACCGGTGTGATCCAGTGGGGCAGTGGACCGGCCAGGGCATAGCCGAGAACGGCACCCAATCCGAAGGCCAGCAAGGGTGGGCGGCGCCGACCAGACGCCTCGCCGGTCTGGACTTCGGCCACTCTCGCCTTGCCGGGTCGTGCCTGGTTGCCATCGACCGGTGGACCCAGCGCTTTGCTGGCGCGTTGCTGGCGCCGCCGGCGGGTGAGGTCTGTGATGGCGGCAGCGCCCCTGGCCGCGGCCTCCCGATTGGAACGGGGTGTGGGTTGGGCCTGGCTCATGGTGGGTCCTGATCGGCGCACCTTACGGGCGATGCTCGCTTCCGGCCAGTGGCCTGAGGCGCTTTGCCGAGCGGTTCCTGTCCGTTGTCATGCCCGGAATCCGTCCCCAGATCAGATGGCGCCCACCCGCACGCAGGCTGCTGCGGCATCGGCGCGCCGCCGTGCTTCGGTCAGATCTGCGCCCCGAGCCAGAGCCACGCCCATGCGTCGCTGCGGGTGGGCCTCGGGCTTGCCGAACAGCAGAACCTCGGTGTCCGGCTCGGCCAGAGCTGCGGCGACGCCGTCGTAGCGCACCGTGCTGGCCTTGCCCGGCGCCAGGATCACCCGGCTGGCGGCGGGGCCGAGCGAGCGGATCTCCGGGATTGGCAGGCCCAGAACCGCCCGCAGATGCAGGGCGAATTCGCTCAGGTTCTGGCCCACCAGGGTCACCAGCCCGGTGTCATGGGGGCGTGGCGAGAGTTCCGAGAACACCACCTCCTCACGACCGGGTTCGCCACAGAGGAAGAATTCCACGCCAAACAGGCCAGCACCGCCAAGGTTGTCGGTCACGGCCCTGGCCATGGCCTGGGCGGCTGCCAGCTGCTCGCGTCCCAGTGCCGCCGGCTGCCAGCTGCACTGGTAGTCGCCCCGCTCCTGAAGATGGCCGATCGGCGGGCAGAACAGGGTTGGACCCTGCCACTGCTTCACCGTGAGCAGGGTGATCTCCAGATCAAACCGCAGGAACTCCTCCACGATCACCCGGGTTCCCGCCCCGCGCGCCCCTGCCAGGGCGGCCTCCCAGGCGGCGCCGATGCCCTCGGGACCCTGCACCACGCTCTGCCCCTTGCCGGAGGAACTCATCACCGGTTTGACCACCACCGGCCAGCCCAGGGGAGCCGCGGCCGCCGCCAGCTCCTCGGCGCTGGCGGCGTAGGCGAAACGGGCTGTGCGCAGGCCCAGTTCAGCGGCGGCCAGGTCGCGGATGCGGTCGCGGTTCATGGTCACGGCCGTGGCCCGCGCCGTGGGGATCACGGTGATGCCCTCGGCCTCGAGGGCGGCCAGGGCATCCACAGCCAGCGCCTCGATCTCCGGAATCACCAGATCGGGTTGGTGGCGCCGCACGACGGCCGTCAAGGCCGCGGCGTCGCCCATGGCCACCACCTCCGCCTGATCCGCCACCTGCATGGCCGGTGCGTTCGGGTAGCGATCCACCGCGATCACCCGGCAGCCCAGGCGCTGGGCTGCGATCGCCACTTCCTTGCCCAGCTCACCGCTGCCCAGCAGCATCAGGGTGCGGGGGAAGGGGGCACTGCGGGGATCGGGCATCGAGGGGGATCCTTGGGAGCTGGGTTGGTGGGCCTTGATCCTCGCCTCCGCCGGTCCAGCCTGTCGCAGGAGTCTGGGGTGGCGCTGCTAGAGAGGGGCCCGCATTCGCTTCCGGCGGACTCTCCCCCATGCGCGCCGATCTCCCCCTGGCCTTCAGCACCGCCGGCGATGCGGCCGGTGGATTGCTGTTCGGCTGGGACATCGTCACCTTGCAGCAGGGGGCACTGGTCTACCTCGGCCTGTCGTCGCTGGCCTTTGTGGTGGTCTGGGTGGTGGGCTACCTGCGCCGCGGCTGAGGCCTTCTGCAGCGCTTCAGCTCTCCAGGCCGGACATGAGCGTGAGCTGCCGCTCCGGCTTCTCCTCACTGATGAAGCCATAGGACTCGAACACGGCCGGATCGGGATGGGTGATCCGCTGGCCTGTGCTGTCGCGTTCCAGCCGGAAGCCCTCGGTTGCCATGCGGCGCATCAGGGCCGCCGCTTCTTCGAAACGGGCTGCCATCGCCTCCAGGCTGGCGCAATCGCCGGTGAGCCCTTGTTCCTTCCAGGTGAAATAGGCCATGACGGGTGCGGTTGAGGGTGACGGTGGGCTCAGGGATGGAGGGCTCAGGGCAGGAGCACCAGGCCCATCAGCACAAGTAGCAAGCTTGCGCCCCAGAAGCTGAACACCACCCGTTGTTCGCTGATGCCGCCCAGCTCGAAGTGGTGATGCAGCGGTGCCATGCGAAACAGGCGGCGGCCCTGGCCATCGGCACCCTTGGTGGCCTTGAACACCCAGACCTGCAGGATCACCGACAGTGATTCCGCCAGGAACACACCTCCCATCAGCAGCAGCGGCCAGAGACTGTTGCTCAGCAGGGCCACGGCCGTGAGCGCGGCGCCCATGGCCAGGGAGCCCGTGTCCCCCATGAACAGCCGGGCCGGATGGCGATTGTGGGCCAGGAAGCCGAGCCAGCAACCGGCCATCGCCACGCAGAAGGCCGCCAGGGCCGGATCCCCTTCGTGACCTCGCAGCATCAGTTGCAGGCCCATGCCGGTGAAGACCACCGCGCCGCAGCCCGCCGCCAGCCCATCGAGACCATCGGTGAGGTTGGTGGCGTTGCTCTCCGCCAGGAACACGAACAGGCCCAGGGGCCAGATCAGCAGCCCCAGGGGCAGAATCCAGCCGAAGGGCAGGGCGATGTCACCGCCGTCGGCGCCGCCGAGCCACTGGCCCTGGGCGGCCCAGAGCAGGAACAGCAGGGCCGCGCCGGCCTGCAGCATCAGTTTGCCGCGGGGGCTGAGGCCGGTGTTGGTCAGTTTGGTGAGGCTGCGCCAGTCGTCGACGGCGCCGATCGCCATGTAGGCCAGGGTGATGGCGGCTATCGCCAGCAGCCTGGGGTCCTCAGGGCTCACCAGGCCTCCCACCAGGACCCCCACCGGCACCACCAGCAGGCCCCCCATGGTGGGGGTGCCGGCCTTGCTGAGATGACCCTGCGGCCCTTCCTCGCGGATCACCTGGCCGAGCTTGAGCCGGCGCAATCGAGGCACACCCCAGGCGGTGGTCAGAGCGCTGATCGCCAGGGCCACCACCAGGGGCAGACTGAGCATCGAGTTGGCCACCAGGGCGTCGCTGAGCAGGCAGGCGCCCAGCAGCACCAGGCTGAGCACGGCTGCTGCCGTTCTGGCGGTGCGCGGCCTGGAGCGATCGGCAGGACTGGCGGCTGTCACGGACACGGCGGGAGAGGGCGCTCAGTTTCCCGCAGCGCTGGTTCCCGCAGCACTGGCTGCTTGCCGGAGCGGCCCGGAGCTTCAGTCCTCCCAGGCCTCGTCGTTCTGGTCGTCGGCCGCGTTGTAGTCCTCCTTCTCGCCCATCAGGGCGGAGAGTTCCTCCTCCTCCACCGTGCTCACTTCCGTGCTGGCGGTTTCCTCGTCGGCCACGAGCCGGCCGGTGGTCTCCAGCCAGCTGAGCAGATCGGGCTCATCCCGCAAGGGCAGCACCGGAGCCGGGTCCACGCGGCGGTAGCGGGTCAGCGAGGGGTTGATGCTGTCCAGCGATCCCGTCAGGGTGCCGGAGGTGGAGGCGAGATCACTCATGCCGTCGCGCGGACTCTTCAATGGCCAATCAGACACCTTAGCTGCCAGCTGATCAATCGTCCCGATCAACCCCTTGGATCAACCCTTTGGATCAACCCCCCGGCTTTGCAGCCCAGCCGTTCGGCCGGACTGGTTTCAGGTCCACAGGCTCCGCGGTGCCCGGGTTCTGCTCCAGTGGCGTCGTTGAAGCAGTTTTCGGTGGAGCGACTCTTCTTCAGTCGTTCCTGTGCAGCTGTTCTGGCGCAGAAGCGGCATCCTGGTTCTGGCCATTCTCCCGGCGTTCGCCCCCCTCGTTGCCCCCATGGCCCTCAGCAGCAAGCTCGCCTCGGTGCTGCGCCTCTGGACCCTGGCCCTGGCCCTCAGCGCCCTGCTGGTCGCGGCCGGCCAGCACTGGAGCGCCGCGCTGGTGCCGCGTGCCTGGCTGATCGGCGTGCTGTTGTTCAGCCCGTCCCTGGGGCTGGCGCTGTGGATCGCCGCGCATTGGCGTCTCCCCCCGCACGGGGCCCCGGTCGGTGAGGGGGGAGAATCGGGCGACTAAGTCCATGGAGACGGGTTGATGGGTCGGGCCAAGAAGGCGGTGCTGGCGTATTCCGGCGGCGTCGACACCAGCGTCTGCATCCCCTACCTGATGAACGAGTGGGGCGTGGAGGAGGTGATCACCTTCGCCGCGGATCTCGGCCAGGGCGATGAACTGGAGCCCATTCGCCAGAAGGCCCTCAATTCCGGAGCCAGCCAGTCGATCGTGGGCGACCTGATCGAGCCCTTCATCACCGAGTTCGCCTTCCCGGCGATCCGGGCCAATGCCCTGTACGAGGGTCGCTATCCCCTCTCCACCGCCCTGGCCCGCCCCCTGATCGCCCGTCGCCTGGTGGAGATCGCTCGGGAGGTGGGAGCGGATGCCGTGGCCCATGGCTGCACCGGCAAGGGCAACGACCAGGTGCGCTTCGATGTGGCCATCGGTGCCCTGGCTCCTGATCTGAAGGTGCTCACCCCGGCCCGGGAGTGGGGCATGAGCCGCGAAGAGACCATCGCCTATGGCGAGCGTTGCGGCATCCCCTCACCCGTGAGCAAGGGATCTCCCTATTCGATCGATCTCAACCTGCTCGGCCGCTCGATCGAGGCCGGTCCGCTGGAGGATCCGATGGTGGAGCCTCCCGAGGAGATCTACGCCATGACCTGCTCGGTGGCGGTGGCTCCAGACGAACCGCAACTGGTGGAGATTGCCTTTGAGCAGGGCAATCCCGTGGCCATCGATGGCGTCCACCTCGATCCGGTCAGCCTGATCCGCCAGGCCAATGCCCTCGCTGGTCGCCACGGTTTCGGCCGACTGGACATGATCGAGAATCGGGTGGTGGGTATCAAGAGCCGTGAGATCTACGAGACCCCCGGCCTGCTGCTGCTGATCCGGGCCCACCAGGAACTCGAGAGCCTCACCCTGGCCGCCGATGTGCTGCGCACCAAGCGTCAGCTCGAAATGCAGTGGGCCGATCTGGTGTACCAGGGCCTCTGGTTCGGCCCGCTCAAAGATGCCCTCGACGGCTTCTTCGATCGCACCCAGTCCAGTGTCAATGGGTTGGTGCGGCTGCGGTTGCACAAAGGCAACGCCACGGTGGTGGGCCGCAGCAGCAGCAACGACAGCCTCTACGTGCCGGATATGGCCACCTACGGCTCCGAAGACCAGTTCGACCACAGAGCCGCAGAGGGCTTCATTTACGTCTGGGGTCTTCCGACCCGTTTGTGGGCAGGCCGCCATCGCTCCGGCGGCTGACCGTCTTGCGGTTCCGCCGGCTCAGACTGAAGGCGTGGCGGACCGCCTGGGGGATGCGGGGCCGTTGCGGCAGCTGGGGCAGTAGCGGTGCGGGCTCTGCTGTCTCAGCGGCACTCGTTGTCCCCGGCCCTTTCCCGGCATCCGATGAGGAAGACGCTGTGGGTCGGCCAGAGCCCACCCGCGCCTGAAATGGTGTCCACTGCAGGGGTGGCCGTGGGGGCAGCTCTGCGGGATTGGCTGCTGTCGGTCCAGGGAGAGGCGTGGGAGGGGTTGAGGGTGTTGCGTTGGCGGGATCGCCAGTCACCACGGACTCAGCTGGCTGCAGCAGACGCATCTGGGAGCGCAGCCCTTCGTTTTCGCTGAGGAGCCGCTGCTGGTGGGCGAGCAGGGGCTGGAGCCGTTGTTGAAATTTTCGCTCGAAGATCTCCGGCAGTTCCTGCAGAAGCTCCTGCATCGCCTCGAGCTCCGCGCGGGTGCTGGCCAGTTCCCGCTCCAGCATCTGCTGCTGCCAGGCCTGCTGCTGCATCTGCTGCGGGCTGACCGTCTGCTGCCAGGTCGAGAGAGGCCCACCAGCCTGTGGCGGATCGGGCGGCAGATGCGGAGGGTGGGAACGATCCGGCTCCATGGCGCGACCTTACTGGCCTCCTGGGACCATTACAAGACATGGCGAACGGTGGAGCTGTGGCCCTGTCGCCGCCAGCCCATGGAAAAGCCCCGGCCAGAGCCGGGGCTGAAGTTCATCGCGGATCTGTCGGGAGACAGGCAGGCTTCAGGCGCCGGCGGGTTGTTCCTGAGGCTCGCCAGCGGCACCGGTCGTGCTCCGGGGCGCGGGCATGGGACCATCCTGCTTGACGGTGAGATAGCGGATCACATCTTCCGAGAGGCGCATCGCACGCTCCAGGGGGGCGACCTGCTGTCCGTCACCGTTGTGATTGAGCTGGACGTAGATGCCTTCGCGGTTCTTGGCGATCGAATAGGCCAGACGGCGCTTGCCGCGCATCTGGCAGTCGAGCACCTCGCCACCGGCCTCGGTCACGAGGTCGCGGTATTTGGTCACATGGGTTTCCACTTCCTCTTCCGGAATGTCCGGACGGAGGATGTACATGGTTTCGTAATAAGGCTGCGTCATGGTCGCCTGTCGGGAATCGCCGCGTCGGGCATGGGCTGAAGGGACCTTGGCAGGACCTTCAGCGACGGATTGACCATCCTATCAGCGCACCCTCTCTGGTCCTGGGCGCCGACTCAGTGGAGCTGCATCCGCACCGCCTCGGAGAGGCTGGGGATGTCGGCTTCCTTGCCCCGCAGGCACTGGATCACGGCGAACAGCACCAGAACCAGCGTGCCAAGGAAGATGGTGTTGCTGAGGGTGCGCAGGGCGAAGCCGCCGCCGAGAGGTGCCAGCAACACGTTGAAAGCCAGCGAAATCAGGATCAGCACGATGTCGATCAGGATCGCCTGCAACGCGTTGAAGCGGATCAGGTAAGGCACCTGTGGATTGCGGACCACCGCCAGGAACAGCACCAGGAACAGGAGAAAGCCGCCGAAGGGGATCTGGTTCTGCAACAGCGCCAGAGGAAGCGCCGGCAAGGTGAGCCACTGCAAGGCTGGGAACAGGCCAAACAGAGCGCGTCCGAAGGGAACGGCATCGGCCCAGGGCAGCGCATAGATCACTGCGGCCAGCAGCCGTTGCCAGATCGGGGGTGCCTGCATCGCCAGGGTGCTGCCGGTTGACCCGGAATAAGTTGAACAAAGTTTAGGAGTTTGCTGAAAAACCCCGCCACCTCTGCGAGAATGGGCCAACTGCCCCAGGTTTGATGCGAGGTCAGCAGGAGCGCAGCGGCTCCTTGTTCTCCTACGTCTCGATCGAGGAGCGGATCCCGGCCA
>NZ_JAYGID010000061.1:0-88950 GCF_034931685.1 Synechococcus sp. CCY9202 | reverse complement strand
GCGGCGCGCAGAGGCTGATCTGCGATGACACCACAGCCAAGGGGCCGCGGGGCTGGCCGGCGGCAGCTGGCCCGGCACTGGACGGCCCAGGACAGGAGCCTGGCCCGCAGCCAGGGCTATCGCCACTTCACACTGGTGGGTCGACGGGGCCGGGCGCGCGATCCGATCGCCGCCTGCGCGGCCGAACTGGAGGCGGTGCTCCAGCCCGGCTTCCGGCTGCTGGTGCCGTTGCCGGAGCTGCACGACCCCAGCCTCTGGTGCAGCGGCTGGCTGTCCCTGCCTGCCAGGGAAGATGGGGCCAGTCACCGCCGCCCCATGCAGATTCTCCCCGCCATCGACCTGCTGGCCGGTCAGTGCGTGCGGCTGCACCAGGGCGACTACGACCAGGTGACCCGCTTCAGCGACGACCCCGTGGCCCAGGCCCTCGCCTGGCAGCGCCAGGGAGCGGAGCGGCTGCATCTGGTCGATCTCGACGGCGCCCGCTCCGGCGAGCCGGTCAACGATGGGGCCGTCAAGGCGATCACCGCCGCCCTCGACATCCCGGTGCAGCTCGGCGGCGGCGTGCGCTCCCTGGAGCGGGCGGAGGAGCTGCTGGCCTGCGGCCTGGATCGGGTGATTCTGGGCACGGTGGCGATCGAGCAGCCGCAGCTGGTGCTGCGGCTGGCGGAGCGCCATCCCGGCCGGATCGTGGTGGGGATCGATGCCAAGGACGGCAAGGTCGCCACCCGCGGCTGGATCGAGGAGAGCACCGTGGAGGCCACGGCCCTGGCCCAGAGCTTCGCCGGCAGCGGCATCGCCGCGATCATCAGCACCGACATCGCCACCGATGGCACCCTGGCGGGCCCGAACCTGGAGGCCCTGCGCGCCATGGCGGACGCCAGCCCGGTGCCGGTGATCGCCTCGGGTGGCATCGGCTGCCTTGAACATGTGCTGTCGCTGCTGCCGCTGCAGGCCCTGGGGGTGGAGGGCGTGATCGTGGGCCGGGCCCTCTACGACGGGCGCCTCACTCTGGCCGATGCGCTGCAGGCAGTTGGTGAGGGTCGACTGCAGGACGTGCCACCGCTGGGGGCACCGTTGGGCTTCGGTGGGGGCGTCGTCGCCTGAACCGCTCCCCCCCCCTACAGCTGTCGCCCCCCTATAACAGAGCCATACCCACTTCGCTTGACCCGTGGTCGCCGCCCCCGCCGAATCCGTCGCTCCGGCACCGGCTGGGTCGGCTGATGCTCAAGCGGGATGCGTTGCCGCCGAATCCCTGGCCGCCTCCGGCTCCACCGAAGACTCTGGCCTCAACTCTGATGAGCCCCGTCTGCCCGGCAGCGTCGACGACGTGTATCAGAGGTGCCGCGATCTGGGGATGCGGCTCAGTCGCCAGCGGCGCATGGTGCTGGATCTGCTCTGGGCCGAACGGGATCACCTCAGTGCCCGCGACATCTTCGAGAAGCTGAACGATCTAGGCCGCAACATCGGCCATACCTCCGTTTATCAGAACCTTGAGGCGCTCCAATCGGCCGGCGTGATCGAATGCCTCGACCGCGCCAATGGCCGGCTCTATGGCTACCGCGCCGATCCCCACAGCCATCTCACCTGCAGCGAGACCGGCGCCATCCAGGACCTGGACGTGGTGCTGCCCGAAGCCCTGGTTCGGCAGATCGAAGAGCTCACCGGATTCGCGATCGAGTCGTACACCCTGCATCTCACCGGCCGGCCACGCCGCTGAGTTCACCCCGTCAAAGCACCTGGTCAGTCCATCCTGTCAACCCGCCACACCTCTGGAGTTCTGAGGCAGTGATCGGTACCTTGGGCCCACTCCGTGCCCCTGGGCGTGCGTTCCACATCGGGCTCGTCGCCCCCTGACTCCGTTCCGCAGCTGCTGCTGTTGGCCGACCCCCTGCTGCGCCATGGGCTGGCCAGCCTGCTCAGCGGTGAGCCCAGCGGCTACCGGGTGGCCCTCACTGCCGAGACGCTTCAGGGTGCGCCGCAGTTGATCCTGTGGTGCCTGGCGGCCCCCTTGCCCGCACCTGAGGCCTTGCTGACCGAAGTGCAGCACCTGAAGGAGCGCTGGCAACCGGCACCGATCCTGCTGACCCTGCCCGCCGGGGCCACCGACCGGCGCGAACAGTGGCTGGCTCTGCCGGTGCAGGGACTGCTGCAGGACCCCGACCCCGACGCTCTGCTGGAGGCGATCACGACCTTGCTGGCCGGCGGGCGGGTGGTGCACCTCGCTGCCAGCGGCAGCGCAGCGGCGGCTCCGCCGAGCAGCGCGCCGGTGCTGGGGCTGGGTCAGTGGTTGCTGCTCAGCGGTCTGCAGCAGATCGATGCCGATCTGGCCCTCTGCGCCCACCTGCTCGATCCGCCGCCGCAGAGCCTGTTGCAGCAACTGCTGCTGGAGGGCCGCCAGCGGGAGCTGCGGGTCGCCCGGCAGTTGCTGCTCTGGATCTGGGCACCGGCCCAGCTGGCCTGGAGCCAGGAGATCCCGGAGCTGCCGTCTCCCCCCGCTGAGGCCAGCGGCACGGCCCTGACCCGCCGCTCCAGCACCAGCCTCACCCTGCGCCAGCGGGATGCCAGCAGCGTCTGGCAGGCGATCCGAGCCCGCCTGCAGGAGACCTGCCGCGCCGAGCTGGCCAACCACAGTGGCCTGCTGCTGGCCCTTGAGGGGCTCAGCCCCAGCCGCCGGGAAGACCTGCTGCTGGCCCTGCTGGAGCAGTTCGACCGCCTGCGCCTGCGGCTGATGCAGGACAACCAGCGTGGTGTGGCCCTGCAGGACAGCTGGCAGGCCTGGCAGGCGGAGCTGCGCCGCGAGGCCCTGCGCTGCATGGCCGGCACCTACGTGCAATTGCCCTGCGATGGCAGCCTCCGGCCCGTGGCCGACACCCTGCTGGCCAGTGCGGCACTCACCGACGACGATCCGGAACTGCCCGATCCCCAGCCGATGCTGATCAGCCTGGTTCAGGCCCAGCCGGTGATGGTCGACGGACGGCTGCTGGCGCCGGATGAACCGCTGGCCTTGCTCCACCTCGAACTGCTGGTCAGCAACTGGCTGGTGCGCAGCGCGGAGCTGATCTGCCTCGATGTGCTGGCCTGCTGCGGGGCCTGGCCGGAACTGCGCCGCTATCTGCTGCGGCCCGAACTGCTCTCGACCCGCAACCTGGAGCGGTTGCGCAACCGCCTCAGCGCCCAGCAGCGCTGGAGCGAATGGTTCGAGCGGCCCGTGCTGCTCTACGAAAGCCGGCGGCAGTTGTTCCGGCTCGACCAGGGTGCCATCAAGACCCTCGCCCTCACCGAGCCCCGTGATCAGGAACTGCGCCGGCTGGGCTGGTGGCAGCAGCTGGTCACCCTGGCGCTGGAGGGCCGCGATGCCCTGGCTCCCCAGCTCCAGGCCCTGCTGCGCCGGCTCGGCGATTTCGTGGTGGTGCTCCTCACCCAGGTGGTGGGTCGCGGTCTGGGCTTGATCGGCCGCGGCATCCTGCAGGGCATGGGCCGCAGTGTGGGGCGCAGCTGATCCCCTGCCGGGCTGGCCAGGTCAGTCCAGACGGGCGCGCGTCACAATGGCGCCACCCGCCCATGCCCGTTGTTGTCTTCGGCCCTGCTTCGTGTTCTGCGGCGCGCCATCACCCGGCTGGTGGCGCTGTTGCTGCTCAGCCTCGGCCTGGTCGCCCTGCCCGCCGGAGCCCAGGCCTCGCTCACCAACGACAACTACGACGGCAACATCTACGCCCTCTACGCCGGCAACGGGTCGCTCGTGCCACCCCGCAACAGCCTGGCGGACGCCCTGGCGGCTCACCGGCCGTCGGTGGTGATCTACTACCTCGATGATTCAGCCGCCAGCAAGCAGTTTTCGCCGGTGGTGTCGGAGCTGCAGCGGCTCTGGGGGAACAACGTCGACCTGCTGCCCCTGGTGACCGATCCGCTCCAGAACCGCCCCGATGGCGGCAGCAGCGATCCGGCCCACTACTGGAAGGGCACCGTGCCCCAGGTGGTGGTGCTGGATGGAGACGGCACGGTGCTGCTCGACGCCGCCGGCCAGGTGAACCTCGAGGCGATCAACGATGCTGTGAGCCGCGCCACCGGGATCGCCCTGCCGGAAGGGCAGGCCACCAGCACCACCGTCAGCTTCAACGAACTCAATGCCGAGGTGGTGACCAGCCGCTGAGGGTGGCCCGATCCCTGTCCAGTTTCTGATCCAGTCCCAGCCCAGGTCCTGCCCCAGATCGTGCCCCCGTCTCCGCCTCTCTCTCCGTCCCAGCCCGGTGCTGCCGCCACCCGGATCGAAACGGACAGCCTTGGTGAGGTGGCGGTTCCGGCCGGCCATCTCTGGGGAGCCCAGACCCAGCGCTCCTTGCGCTATTTCGGCTTCGGGCAGGCCATGCCCCTGGAGGTGGTGCATGCCTTCGCTCAGCTCAAGGCGGCCTGCGCTGAGGTGAACCACGAGGAGGGCAAGCTCACCGCCGATCTGGCGGAGCGGATCGTGGCTGCGGCCGAGGCGGTGGCCAACGGCGAGCTGGATGGCGAGTTTCCGCTGCGGGTGTGGCAGACCGGCTCCGGCACCCAGACCAACATGAACGTCAACGAGGTGATCGCCAACCTGGCGATCAGGGCCGCTGGCGGTGTGCTGGGCAGCAAGAGTCCGGTGCATCCCAATGATCACGTCAACCTCAGCCAGTCGAGCAACGACACCTTCCCCACGGCCCTGCACATCGCCGTGGTGATTGGCCTTGAACGTCGACTGAGGCCAGCGCTGCAGGCCCTGATCGAGGCGCTGCGGGCCAAGGCCGAGGCCTATGCCGACGTGATCAAGATCGGTCGCACCCACCTGCAGGATGCGGTGCCCCTTGGCCTGGGCCAGGAGTTCGGCGGCTACGTGGCCCAGCTGGAGCTGGGCCTGGAGAGCCTCAAGGCCACCCTGCCCCAGGTGCGCCAGCTGGCGATCGGCGGCACCGCCGTGGGCACGGGGCTGAACGCCCCGCGGGGCTACGGCGAGAAGGTGGCCGCCCGCCTGAGCCAACGGATCGGGCTGCCCTTCACCAGCGCGCCCAACAAGTTCCAGGCCCTGGCGGGCCACGAACCGCTGGCCGCCGCCCATGGCGCCCTCACGGTGTTGGCCGGCAGCCTGATGAAGATCGCCAACGACATCCGCTGGCTCGGCAGCGGCCCCCGCTGCGGCCTCGGGGAGCTGATCCTGCCGGAGAACGAGCCGGGCTCCTCGATCATGCCCGGCAAGGTGAATCCCACCCAGTGCGAGAGCCTCACCATGGTGGCGGTGCAGGTGATGGGCAACAACACCGCCGTGCAGATGGCGGCCAGCCAGGGAAATTTCGAGCTGAATGTGTTCAAGCCCCTGATTGCTCACAATGCGATGGAAAGCATCGAGCTGCTGGCGGGGGCCTGCTCCAGCTTCCGGGAGCACTGCATCGAGGGCCTGCGGCCGGATGAGGGCCGCATCGAAGCGCTGCTGGATCAGAGCCTGATGCTGGTGACGGCGCTCACGCCGGCGATCGGCTACGACCGGGCCTGCTCGATCGCCAAGCATGCCCACCAGCACCAGCTCAGCCTGAGGGAAGCGGCCCTGGTGCTGGGCGACCTCACGGCCGAGGAGTTCGACCACTGGGTGCAACCCGAGCAGATGGTGTGAGCCTGCAGAGAAATCCGGCACATGGGTGGGGCTTCACCCGTACGGCCAACGACTCCAAGGGCAAGCAGCATTGAAGAGCCTTGCAGACCAGGCTCCAGATGGCGCAAATCCCTTCATTCTCTGCCTGAATGAACTCTTGCCCAGCAGGATGATCCCAGGTGTGCTGAACCCCTCGCTTCCGTTCCATGACCAGCGCTGCACTCCCCGCCGATGAAGCTCTGCGCCTGGAGGCACTGCAGCGGAGCGCGCTTCTGGATGGTCCCAACGAAGAGAGGTTTGATCGATTGACCCGGCTGGCCCGACGCCTGTTTGATGTGCCGATCGCCCTGGTGACCCTGGTGGATGCCAACCGGCAGTGGTTCAAATCCTGCATGGGGCTGAATACAACTGAAACCCCTCGCGATGTGGCTTTCTGCGCACACGCCATCCTGGAAGACCACATCTTCCTCATTCCCGATGCCCGTGCAGACCAACGCTTTGCGCACAATCCCCTGGTCACCGGCGAGCCGCACATCCGCTTCTACGCAGGCAGGCCCTTGAAGGATCTCCAAGGCTTTGCCCTTGGAACCCTCTGCCTGATCGATCAGAAACCCCGCGAGCTGTGTGACGACGATCTGGCCACATTGGAGGATCTGGCGCAGATCGCGGAGAGTGAACTGGCCGGCTTCCAGCTCTCGATCACCGATGAACTCACCGGGATCACGAATCGGAGGGGATTCCTGAATCTTGCAGCCTACGGCCTTACGCTCTGCCAGCGCCAGAAGCTCCCGGCAACATTGGTGTTCTTCGATCTCGATGGGCTGAAGGCGATCAACGACACCAGGGGCCACGCCGCCGGCGATGGCCTGATTCGTCAGTTCGCCTCACTGCTGGCGGTGGCCTTCCGCAGCTCGGATCTGGTCGCTCGGTTGGGAGGCGACGAGTTCGTGGCATTGCTGGTCAACGTCACCGTGAGTGACGCGCGCAGGGCAGTGGCAGCCCTGGAGCTTGCAGCCATTCAGGAAAAACAGAAACCCGAGAATACGTGGGACTTGCAGTTCTCCTGCGGGGTCGTTGCCTTCGATCCATCACGCCATGGAAGCATCTCTGATCTGATCGAGGAGGGAGATGCTCTGATGTACCAGGCGAAACGAAAGAAAAGCTAGAATCACTGAACTATCCTTTCACGTCTCCTTGCTGATTGGATGCACCATGCACTCGCGAGGCACCAGTGGATGAACCTTGGCATCCATCCGCGCCCGAGAAGGGGCATTGCAATCCTTCGCCCATCAGATCAGCTCTAGGGACCACCGTAAGCTTTCCTTACGTAGGGCTGCACTCCGACCCAGCGGCGCTTGCATCGGACCAGCGAAGGTCCTGCCATGTCCACTCCCGCATCTCCCGCCCCGGATCGGGGCAGCGCTGCCGCCTTTCTGGGTCCGCTGCGGCGCACACCGCCCCTGGTGTTCGCCATGGCGGTGCTGGGGGTTGGACTGGTCACAGCCAGTGCCGTGGCGGTGAAGGGGCTCCGTCGCGCCAATGACGCCATCACCGTGACCGGCGCCAGCACCGAACGGATCCGCAGCGACTTCGCCGATTGGATGGTGGTGGTGAGCGCCGGCGGCGCCAGCCAGCAGGAGTCGTGGCAGGCCCTGCAGCCGCTGGTGCAACGCAGCCGCACCTGGCTCCAGGAGCAGGGCATCGCGGCGGCGGAGCTCTCGCTTGATCCGGTGCGTTCGGACCGGGAGGAGGTGCGCGATCCCCGCACCGGCGAGTTGCGATCGGTGAGCTGGACCAGTCGCCAGACCCTGCGCATCGCCAGCCCCGATGTGGACCGGATCGCGCGGGTCTCGGCCGGCATTGGCAGCCTGATCGGCGAGGGCATCCCGCTCACGATCGAGGAGCCGGCCTACACCTTCACCAAGCTGGCGGAGAAGCGGGTGGACATGCTCGCCAAGGCCACCCGTGATGCGCGGCAGCGGGCCGTTGCCATCGCGCGCGAGGCCGGCAGCGGCATCGGCGCGATCACCAACGCCGACACTGGCCTGTTCCAGATCACCCGTCCCAACTCCACGGACATCGGCGACGGTGGCTCCTACGACACCCGCACCATCGACAAGGACATCACGGCGATCATGGGGGTGACCTTCCGGGTGGAGTGAGGCTCAGAGGAGGTTGGCCGCCAGTTCCGCCAGGGCCGAGCGCTCACCACGCAGCAAGGTGACATGGCCCGCCAGGGGCTGGCCCTTGAAGCGCTCCACCAGCCAGGTGAGGCCGTTGCTTTCCGCATCCACGTAGGGATTGTCGATCTGATAAGGATCGCCGGTGAGCACGATCTTGGTGCCCTCGCCCACCCGGGTCACGATCGTCTTCACCTCATGGGGGGTGAGGTTCTGCGCCTCGTCCACCACCATGAACTGGCGTGGAATCGAGCGGCCGCGGATGTAGCTGATCGCCTCCACTTCCAGCAAGCCCATCCCCTTCAGATCCGCCCAGCTGTTGCGTGGCCCCCGCTGGCCGGCCCGCATCGACCCGCGGTCTTCGCCGCCGAGCAGGAAATCGAGGTTGTCGATGATCGGTTGCATCCAGGGACCCATCTTGTCCTCCAGATCCCCCGGCAGAAAGCCGAGTTCCTTGCCCAGGGAGATCACCGGCCGCGTTACCAGCATGCGGTCGTAGCGGTGCTCATCCGCCACCTGATGCAGCCCCGCCGCCAGGGCCAGCAGGGTCTTGCCGGTGCCCGCCTTGCCCACCAATGTCACCAGCTGCACGGCCGGATCCAGCAGCAGATCGAGGGCAAAGCTCTGCTCGCGGTTGCGGGCCTGTACCCGGCCCAGCTTCACCTTCGTCACCCGCTGCAGCGGATGGATCGCCCCATCGGCCGCGTCATAGCGGGCCAGCAGGGTGTGGCTGGGCTGGGCTGGATCCACCAGCATCACCCCTTCATTGGCCTGCAGCGATCCGCCGGGAATGGCCCCATCCGGCAGCGCCGCGATCGCCAGTCCCCCATCTCCTTTGACCTGATCCATCCGGCCTGCGTCGATCCAGACCTCGCAGACGCCGGGATAGAGATCGGCGATGTCCACCTTGTCGGTGGTGTAATCCTGCGCGGTGAGTCCCACCGCATCGGCCTTGATGCGCAGGTTGGTGTCCTTGGTGACCAGCACCACCGGAGGTTGGCTGCCCATCACCTCCGAGAGCCGCTGCTCAAGGGCTACGGCCAGGATGTTGTTGTCGCCATTGCCAGCCTTCAGTTCTGGCGGCAGTTGGGTGAGGGTTTCACTGCGGCAGAACACCACCTTGAGGTGTCCGCCATCCCTGCCGTCGAGCGGCACTCCTTCCGAGAGATTGCCGCGGCTGCGCAGGTCGTCGAGCAGGCGCGACACCTGGCGGGCATTGCGCCCCTTTTCAGAGGGATCGCGCTTGAAGCGATCGATCTCCTCGACGACCTCGATCGGAATCACGACGTTGTTGTCTTCAAAGCGACGCATCGCCTCGGGGTCGTGCAGCAGCACATTGGTGTCGAGAACGAAGGTCTTGCGCATACCGGAGCTCTCGCCCGATCGGTGCTGGCGAAGCTAGGGCGGCCAGGCCATCTACGCTCCGGCCGTTCGCGCCTCGTAGCGAATCGGATCGGCGGCGCCGATTCCCAGCTCTTTTGTCCCCGCCCTTGCCCGTGCTGCTCCCCTCGATCCTGCTGGTGGCCCTCGCCTTCGGCCTCACCCTGCTGTGGCTGGAGCTGCGCCACCGCCTGAGGCCCGCATCGCCCTTGCGGCTCAGTTCCGGTGCCTGGCGGGTGCAGCGCTGCAACGCAGGCGGCAGCTCAGGTGAACAGGGCGATGCCGGCAGCGGCGGCAGCGTGGAGCTGAGCGGCAGCCTGACGCTGCGCAATCCCCACCCCCGCATGGAGGTGTTCGTGCCGGAGCTGCGGGTCAATCCCGTGCTGCTCGGCCGCGGTGATCTCTCCGCACTCCGCGTCTCCACCCGGGTGACGCCCCATCACCCGGATGAAGACGCCCGCTCCGATGGCTACTGGTTCGCCTACATCCTCAAGGGCCGCAAGAGCACCGAGGTGGAGGTCTCGGTACGGATCAGCGCAGCGGCAGACGTGGACCTCCGCTCCCTGCTCGACACCCTCTGGCTGGAGGTGTTCTGGATCAACTACGGCCCCTTCGGCCGACTCGAGCGGCGTGACGGACTGCTGGTCCCCCTGCGTAAGCCTGGTGTGCTCACCGAGGTCGAGGCCCCCTGGCGCGAGGGTGAACGCTGCCGGGTGTTGCCGATCCGCACCCATCTGCTGGGGGTGCTCGACGATCCCGAGGCTGTGCTGCAGCGCTACGCCGGCCCTCTGCTGCAGCCCGGCGACATCCTCACCATCGGCGAGACGCCCCTGGCGGTGATGCAGGGCCGCTACCACCATCCCGCCACGGTGCAGCCCTCGATGCTGGCCCGTCTGCTCTGCCGTGTGTTCCATCCCACCAGCAGCCTGGCCAGTGCCTGCGGGCTGCAGACCCTGATCGATGTGGTGGGTCCGGCGCGGGTGCTCTGTGCCTGGCTGGCGGGATCGGCCATGAAGCTGGTGGGGCTCAAGGGTGGCTTCTACCGACTGGCCGGGGATCAGGCCCGCCTGATCGACGACATCACCGGCACCACCCCCCCCTACGACCAGACGATCGTGCTGGGCCCGCATCAGCCCGAGGACGTCTGTGAACGCCTGGCTGCCGCCCTCGGTGTGGGTGTGGCGGTCGTGGATGTAAACGATCTGGGCCGCGTCAAGGTGCTGGCGGCCAGCCAGGGTTGCGATGAAGCCCTGCTGCAGCGAGCCCTGCGGCCCAATCCGGCCGGTAATGCCAACGAGCGCACGCCGCTTGTGCTGGTACGCCCGGCCTAAACTGGGAAAAGGCCTGCGAGGGTCGCCACGCTGCGGGAACGCCGTGCCAGCCGCCATCAGCCGCAACATCAGCGCTGCCCGATCCACGTCTGGGCACGCCACCAGCTCGGGTGAAGGCAGTTCACAGCCGGCCGATCACGCCGCGGCTACGCCGCCATCGGCAGGAATTCCCGCCGACTGGGGCGTGCAGCCGCTGCAGCCCTGGCATCTGCCGCTCCTCGATGATCCGGCCTTCCTGCCTCTCCAGCCGCTGCTGCAGCGGGCCGTGCTGCTGGCCCTGCCGGCCCGGCTGATCCATGCCCTCACCCCCCGCCAGCCCCTGGCTCCCCAGGTGCTGGTGGCGACACGCATGCTCTTCGGAGCCAGCCTGCCGCTCGGACTTGTGGTGGTGCGTCCCCTCAACCGCACCGGCAGTTGCTGGCAGGTGCAGCATCTGCGGCTGGCCCGTGGACTGGAGGGCGATCCGGGTCGCCGTTGCGTCGCCGTGGCCCTGCTGCGGGAAGCGATCCAGCGCACCACCGGAGCCACCAGCTGGATCGCCAGCGCCGCCAGCCTCGACACCGACCGCCAGGCCCAACTGCGCGAACAGGGTTTTCAGCCCCTGCGCACCGACCGGATCTGGCGCTGGCAACCCCAGGGGCAGGCTCCCCAACCCATCCCATCGGAGCTGCAGCTGCGTCGCCTGCAGCGCCGCTCCGGACCGTTGCTCTGGCATCTGGAGCAGGCCGCCTGCCCCGCCCAGCTGCGCCAGTTGCTCGATCGCCGCCCCGAAGATCTGCTGGATCAGAGCCAGAACCGCGGCTGGATGCTGGTCGATCCCTGTCGGGATCAGGCGGTGGCGGGGGTGCGCTGGCTCGGCGACCATCCCGGCGGGGGCCACGACGTTGAACTGAGCGTGCATCCGGGCTGGGTGGAGCTGGTCGGTCCGGCCACCGAACTGCTGCTGCAGCGCCTGGCGGCCGAGCTGACGCCGACCGAACCCCTGTGGCTGGCCTGCGACAAGACCCAGCCCTCGCCGCACCAGTGGCTGGAGCACCTCGGTGCAGAGGCCTGCGGCGAACGGATTCTGATGGCCCGCAGCGTCTGGCGCCGTCAGGAACGGGCGGTGGTCCACCCGGCGATGAAACGCCTCACCGCCCTGCTGGAACCCCTGCAGCCCCGCCGGCGCCCGGTTCCCTCCCCGCTGCGGGACCACTGAGCCAGGCCATCAAGCCTCGCCATCCAACCCTGCGCCCTCGCCCCCGCGCAGCCTCCCCACCCCCCGGATGCCTGTCCCCCGTCGCCGCTCGGTGCTCGCCCTCGACGTGGGCCGCAGGCGCATCGGCCTGGCCGGCTGTGACCCGCTCGGTCTCACGGTCACATCGCTGCCGCCGTTGCGGCGCGGGTCCTTCCCGGCCGATCTGGCTGTGCTGGAGCCACTGGCTCGCCAGCGCCGCGTTGAGGCCCTGGTGGTGGGGCTGCCCCTGGATCAGCAGCAGCAACCCACCGCCCAGGCGGTCCATTGCCGCCGGTATGGCGAACGGCTGGCCCGGCAGCTGAACCTGCCGCTGGCCCTGGTGAATGAGTTCGCCAGCAGCTGGGCCGCCGCCGAGCTCCATGGCCTGCACGGCGATCGCAGCGGCGCCCTGGACAGCGCCGCCGCAGCCCTGTTGCTGGAGCAGTGGCTGGGGGAGGGTCCCGAACCGGTCCTGCCGGCGACCCCGAATTCCTGCAGGTCGGACCATGCTGATCCATCCTGAGGGGGACAACGCTCCTCCCCCATGAGTCCCGACGGACCCACGACCCCGTCCTCCGGTGATGTGCCCACGGTGCTCGTGCGGGACAGCCAGCAGCGGCAACTGCTCTGCTTCCTCGAGCAGCTGATCCCGCTGGATGGCAACGACTACGGGCTGCTCACTCCGGTGGACACCCCGGTGTGCCTGTTCCGGCTCACCGATGACGAGACCAACCCGGAACTGATCGACACGATCGAGGGCAACGAGGCGATCTTCTCGGTGGCGGATGTAGTGCTGCAGGAGCATGACCTGACCCTGGTGCGCTCAGCGGTGACTCTTACCGTGAGCGGCGAGCTCGATGAGCCCGATCCTGACGACTTCGACGAGGATGAGGACGAGGATGAGGACAGTGAGACCTATGAGTTGCTGATCCAGTTCAAGGCGGATGGTCAGGACTATGGCCTCTTCATTCCCCTCGATCCCTTCTTCGTGGTGGCCCGGATGAACGGCAGCGAAGCCGTGCTGGTGGAGGGCGAGGAATTCGAGCGGATTCAGCCCCGCCTCGAGGCGGAACTGGAGGAGCGGGAGCAGGGGGACTGATGCCCAGCCGGCATGCAGCCAGCCTTGCCGCCCTGCCGCGGCTGCTCACACCCGATCTGGTGGTGCAGGGAACTCTGGTGGACCTCTCCCTGGAGCGGCTGCAGGACCAGTCGATCGCCGCTCTGGTGCTCGATGTGGACCGCACCATGCTGCCGCGTCACCGTTCCGAGCTGCCGGCCCGGGCCGAGCAGTGGTTGCGACGTGCCCAGGCACGGATGCCCTTGCACCTGCTCAGCAATAACCCATCGCGGCGGCGGATCGGTGGCCTCGCCCAGCAGCTGGGGCTGCCCTTCACCACCTCGGCGGGCAAGCCGCGCCGCTCCGCCCTGAGGAGGGTGCTGGCGGACCTGGACCTGCTCCCCGAGCAGGTCGCCCTGATCGGGGATCGTCTGTTCACGGATGTGCTGGCGGGTAATCGGCTGGGCCTGTACACCGTGCTGGTGCGGCCGATCGATCCGAATGGGGAGCCGTGCCGGCAGGATCACCTGCAGCGGATCGAGCTGGGCCTGGCGCGCTGGATCGGAACCCCCCTGGCCTGATCGGATGCCGACCCGTGCGCCTCACCCTCTAGGCGGATGACCAACAGCAGTCCTGCAGGCGGCGGCCTGCGTCGTGTGATCAAGGTGGGGACCAGCACCCTGCAGGGTCAGCCCGATCGGCCCACGAGCGCCGTGGTTCACGACCTGGCCGCCAGCCTCAGTCGCCAGCAGCGTCGTGGCGATGCGATCGCCCTGGTGACCAGTGGGGCCGTGGGCCTGGGCTGTCGCACCCTGGCGCTGGAGCAACGTCCCAGCGAAGTGGTGGCGCTGCAGGCGGCGGCGGCGGTGGGCCAGGGGCAGCTGATGGCCCTCTATCAGGACGCCTTCGCGGTGCGCGGTGCGCGGGTGGCCCAGGTGCTGCTGACCCGCGGCGATCTGGCCTCCAGGCGGCGCTACCAGAACGCCTGCCGCACCCTGGAGCAGCTGCTCGCCTGGGGGGTGGTGCCGGTGGTGAACGAGAACGACACCCTCGCCACCGAGGAGCTGCGCTTCGGCGACAACGACACCCTCTCGGCCCTGGTGGCGGTGGCGATCAACGCTGACGAACTGATCCTGCTCACTGATGTGGATCGCCTCTATTCGGGTGATCCCCGCAGCGATGCCGAGGCGGTTCCGATCGATGAGGTGCGCGATCTGGCGGAACTGGAGAGCCTCCGAGGCGTGGCCAAAGGAGGCGGTCGCTGGGGGACGGGCGGCATGACCACCAAACTCGCGGCGGCCCGGATCGCCACGGCCAGCGGCATCCGTGTGCGGCTCGCCGATGGCCGTGATCCCGCCGTGCTCGATGCCCTGCTGGCCGGTGAACGGGTGGGCACGGTGTTCCATCCCTCCACCACTCCGTTGCCTGATCGCAAGGGTTGGCTGGCCCATGCCCTGCTGGCCAAGGGCAGCCTCACCCTGGATGCCGGCGCCGAGCGGGCCCTGGTCCATCGGGGGGCGTCCCTGCTGGCGGTGGGGATCCGTGCGGTGGAGGGCGACTTCCGCCGCCGCGATCCCGTGCGCCTGCTGGCCGCCGATGGCCGGGAGCTGGGCCGTGGTCTCTGCAGCCTCAGCAGCGATGAGCTACGTCAGGTGGTGGGCCTCAGCAGCGAAGCCGTGCGCAGCCGGCTCGGGGCAGGTGGAGATGCGGTGGGCGATGCAGTGGTGCACCGCGACCACCTGGTGCTCACCTCCGTGCCGCCGCCAGCCTGACGGAGCCCAGCCCTACGATCCGGCCTCGATCCCTCCTCCCAGGCATGCGTTTCAGCCAGCTGCTCGGCCAGCTCAGCCAGGTGGCGGAGAGCACTCCCAGGGATCTGGCTGCAGACCCGGAGATCGGCGGCGCGGCTGCCCTGGATCAGGCCAGCGGTGGTCAGCTGAGTTTCCTGGAGCCCGGCAACGCCCTGGCGGCGGCCCTGGCTGCCACTGGCGCCAGTGCCGTGTTGCTCCCGGCCGACGCCGATCTGCAGCACCAGGCCAGCGAGCGGGGCCTGGCCTGGGTGGCCCTGGCCGATCCGCGCCTCGGATTCGCCGAAGCCCTGGAGGCCCTTTACCCACGGCGTCCCCTGCCTGCGGGGGTGCACTCCAGTGCCGTGCTCGATCCCAGCGTCCAGCTCGGTGAGGCGGTGCACGTGGGTGCCCATGTGGTGATCGGCGCCGCGGTGACCGTTGGCAGCGGCTGCACCCTGCACCCCGGAGCTGTGCTCTACGACGATGTGCAGCTCGGCGAGGGCTGTGAGATCCATGCCAACGCCGTGCTCCACCCTGGCAGTCGCCTCGGCCGTGGTTGCGTGGTGCACTCCAACGCTGTGATCGGCTCGGAGGGGTTTGGCTTCGTGCCCACCGCCGCCGGCTGGCGCAAGATGCCCCAGACCGGGCTGGTGGTGCTCGAGGATGGCGTGGAAGTGGGCTGCGGCAGTACCATCGATCGCCCCTCGGTGGGCGAGACCCGCATCGGTGCCGGCAGCAAGATCGACAACCTCGTGCACGTCGGCCATGGCGTGGTGACCGGGCGGGGCTGTGCCCTGGCGGCCCAGGTGGGCATTGCCGGCGGTGCCCGTCTCGGCAATGGTGTGATCCTGGCCGGCCAGGTGGGCGTGGCCAACAAGGCCGTGATCGGCGATCGGGCGATTGCCTCCTCCAAATCCGGCATCCACGGAGAGGTGGCCGCCGGTGAGGTGGTGAGTGGCTACCCCGCCATCCCCAACCGGCTGTGGCTGCGCTGCTCGGCTGCCTTCAACAAGCTGCCGGAGATGGCCAGGACCCTGCGGCAACTGAAAAACAGCTCCAGCTGAGGAGCCTGGTCCGGGAGCTCTGAATCCGTGCCCAGAAGGTCGCGGCGTAGCCTCGCGCCCAGCCCGCTTGTCGCTCCTCCGGCTCCCATGACCAGCTACCGGATCACCCTGCTTCCCGGCGACGGCATCGGCCCGGAAATCACCGCGGTGGCCCGGCAGCTGCTGGAGGTGGTGAGTCAACGCCATGGCTTCAGCCTTGTCTTCGACGAGCAACCGATCGGTGGTGCCGCCATCGACGCCTGCGGTGAACCCCTGCCCGCCAGCACCCTGGCGGCCTGCAAGGCGGCCGATGCCGTGCTGCTGGCGGCGATCGGCAGCCCCCGCTTTGATGCCCTGCCCCGCTCGCAGCGGCCCGAGACGGGTCTGCTGGGCCTGCGGGCCGGCCTGGAGCTGTTCGCCAACCTGCGGCCGGTGACGATCATTCCCGCCCTGGCTGACGCCAGCAGCCTGCGGCCGGAGGTGATCGAGGGCGTCGACCTGATGGTGGTGCGGGAGCTCACCGGCGGCATCTATTTCGGCCAGCCCAAGGGACGCGTCGAGGCCGATGGCCACGTGCGCGCCTTCAACACGATGGTCTATTCCGACCACGAGATCGACCGGATCGCCCGGGTGGGCTTCGATCTGGCCATGCAGCGCGGCCGCAGGCTCTGCTCGGTCGACAAGGCCAATGTGCTGGATGTGAGCCAGCTCTGGCGCGATCGGGTGGAAGCGATCGCCTGCGACTACCCGGAGGTGGAGCTCAGCCACATGTACGTGGACAATGCCGCCATGCAGCTGGTGCGGGCACCGAAGCAGTTCGATGTGCTGCTCACCGGCAACCTGTTCGGCGACATCCTCAGCGACGAGGCCGCCATGCTGACCGGCTCGATCGGCATGCTGCCCTCCGCCTCCCTCGGATCGGACGGGCCGGGGCTGTTCGAGCCGGTGCATGGCTCAGCCCCGGACATCGCCGGGCAGGACAAGGCCAACCCGATGGCCATGGTGCTCAGCGCCGCCATGTTGCTGCGGGTGGGCCTCAGGCAGGACGCGGCCGCCGCGGCTCTGGAAGGGGCCGTGGATCGGGTGCTGGCGGCTGGCTACCGCACCGGTGATCTGCTCAGCGAGGGCTGCAGTGTGCTGGGCTGCAGCGCCATGGGTGAGCAGCTGCTGGCGGCGCTGGAGGCCTGAACCAGGCGCCCAGCAGGGAGGCGGACCGGCGACCTGCAAAACTCACTACGGTTTTTCTGCAGTCCGCGCCGATGTCGAAGCGTCACCCCGTCGTCGCCGTCACCGGTTCCTCCGGCGCAGGAACCAGCACGGTCAAGCGTGCCTTCGAGCACATCTTCGAGCGAGAAGGCATCCAGCCTGCGGTGGTGGAGGGCGACAGCTACCACCGCTACGAGCGCGGCCCCATGAAGGAGGCCATGGCGGCAGCCCTGTCTAAGGGCGAGAACTTCTCGCACTTCGGTCCCGAGGCCAACCTGTTCGACAAGCTCCAGGAGCTGTTCCAGAGCTACGGCGAATCCGGCGGTGGCCAGAAGCGCTACTACCTCCACTCCGTTGAGGAGGCCGCTGATCACAACAGCCGCCTCGGCACCAGCCTGGAGCCCGGCCAGTTCACCCCCTGGGAACCCATCCCCGCCGGCACCGACCTGCTCTTCTACGAGGGTCTGCACGGCGGTGTGGTTGGTGAGGGCTACGACGTGGCATCCCTGGCGGACCTGCTGGTGGGCGTGGTGCCGATCACCAACCTGGAGTGGATCCAGAAGATCTCGCGCGACAACGCCGAACGGGGTTACTCCGCCGAGGCGATCGTCGACACGATCCTGCGCCGGATGCCGGACTACATCAACCACATCTGCCCGCAGTTCAGCCGCACCGACATCAACTTCCAGCGGGTGCCCACCGTGGACACCTCCAACCCCTTCATCTGCCGCAACATCCCCACCCCGGATGAGAGCTTCGTGATCATCCACTTCCGCAAGGGAGCCCGGGACAAGTGGGGGATCGACTTCCAGTACCTGCTGGACATGATCCACGATTCCTTCATGTCCAGCCCCACGAGCATCGTGGTGAACGGCGGCAAGATGGGCTTTGCGATGGAGTTGATCCTCACCCCGATCATCCATCGCATGATCCAGGACAAGAAGACGCTCGCCTGAGTTCCAGCTCAAGCCCGGTGCACGATTGGTCTCACCCCCTGCCAAGACCTCTAAGGTGGGTGAACCAGTCGGACAAGGTGGGGCCGATTCCCTTCACCGGACGTGCCACTTCTTCCCCCTCCTTCCTGATCCAGGGAGCCAATGGATCCACTGGCTCGTCTCCGCGGCCGGAACTTCGGCTGGATCAGATCGATAGCCGTCAGGTGTTTCAAGACGCCCGCAGGGCCTATTTTCACTACCTCGAGCAGTGCCCGGGTGGGGCTGAACCCATCGGCATCATCTGGCAGCAGGCTCCGGTTCCGCCGCGGGTGGTGTTCGAGTTGCCGGTGCTGCTGCCGGAGGAACACTTCGTCCCGATTGAGATGATCCGGGGCCGGCCCAACCGCACTGCCTCCACCCGGCTGCGCAATCCGCGCTCCAATCTGCGCCCCTGAACCCGCCGCGTCAGCCATGCTCAGCAGCAACGGGTCGCCCCTGATCATGGAGCCCTCGACCCTGCCCCTGCTTGCCGCGGTCCTCGGTGCCTGCGTGGGCAGCTTTCTGCAGGTGGTCGCCTTTCGCCTGCCTCGGCAGGAGTCGCTCATCCATCCCGGCAGCCACTGCCCCCACTGCGACACCCCGCTGGCCTGGTTCGAGAACGTGCCCGTGCTGGGCTGGCTCTGGCTGGGCGGCCGCTGCCGGACGTGCCGCCGCAGCATCAGCCCGCGCTATCTGCTGGTCGAACTGCTCTGCGCCGGCCTGTGGGTGGCGATGGTGTTTGCCCAGCCGGCCGGTCTGGGGCCGGCCCCTGCCGCATGGATGCTGGTGGCGGCGGGCTGGCTGCTGGTCAGCTGGCTGATCCCGCTGGTGCTGGTCGACCTCGACGCACTCTGGCTGCCTGAGCCCCTCTGCCGCTGGGGACTGGTGCTTGGGCTGGCCTGCACGGCGGTGATCGGCTTCAGCCAGGGTGAGGAGGTGGGCCGGGCGCTGCTGTTTCAGCATCTGCTCGCCGCCGGGATCGGCCTGCTGGGTTTCGAGGGCACCAGCGCCCTGGCCGAACGGCTCCTCGGCCGCCCTGCCCTGGGCCTGGGCGATGCCAAGTTGGCTGCCCTGCTGGGAGCCTGGCTCGGTCCCACCGGTCTGGGCCTGGCCGTGGCCCTGGCCATCGGCGGCGGAGCTGTGGTGGGCGGGCTGGCCCGCCTGCTGGGCCGGCTGGGTCCACAGCAACCCTTTCCCTTCGGTCCGTTCCTGGCCTGCGGTGGCGTGCTCGTCTGGATCGGCGGCCATGGCCTGTGGCTGCAGCTGCTGGGCTGGCCCGGTCCTTAAATGTGATCGGATCCTCCGAGTTTTCCCGTGTCGCTGTTCGACTGGTTCGCTGACCGCCGCAAGGCTGCACCAGTGGTGCGCGTCAACCAGGAAAGCGATGAAGGCGATGGTCTCTGGAGCAAGTGCCCCGAGTGCGGCCTGGTCACCTACCGCAAGGATCTGCAGGCCAACGCCAGCGTATGCAAGGGATGCGGCTATCACCACCGCATCGACAGCGAGGAGCGCATCCGGCTGCTGGCCGATGAGGGCAGCTTCGAGCCCCTTGACACCGAGCTGGCCCCCACCGATCCCCTGGCCTTCAAGGATCGCCGCCACTACGCCGACCGGCTGCGCGACAGCCAGCGCAGCACCGGCCTGCGCGATGCGGTGGTGACGGGGTTGTGCCGCCTCGATGGCCATCCGCTCGCCCTGGGGGTGATGGACTTCCGCTTCATGGGCGGTTCGATGGGTTCGGTGGTGGGCGAGAAGCTCACCCGTCTGATCGAGAAGGCCACCGATCGCCAGCTGCCGGTGCTGATCGTCTGCGCCTCCGGCGGTGCCCGCATGCAGGAGGGCATGCTCAGCCTGATGCAGATGGCCAAGATCTCCGGGGCGCTGGAGCGGCATCGCCGGGCCGAACTGCTCTACATCCCCCTGCTCACCCATCCCACCACCGGCGGAGTGACCGCCAGCTTCGCCATGCTGGGCGACCTGATCCTGGCCGAACCGAAGGCGCTGATCGGCTTCGCCGGCCGCAGGGTGATCGAGCAGACCCTGCGCGAGAAGCTGCCCGATGGCTTCCAGACCGCTGAATACCTGCAGGATCATGGCTTCGTGGACACGATCGTGCCCCGTCCCCAGCTGCGCAGCACCCTGGCCAGCCTGCTGCGGCTGCATGCGCCCAAGACCTGTCTGTCCCTGTCCTGAGCCCCCATGGACGATGTGATGCACCGCTGGATCCGTTATCTGGGCCGCCTCGGCCTGAGCCTGGCCCTGCTGCTGCTGCTTGCCCTGCCGGCCCAGGCTGGTTCTGTCGACTGGCGGGAGCTTCCCGCCACCGAGGAGGGCAAGCAGTGGTGGGATGCGGGCAGCCTGCGGCGCACCCGTGACGGCAACCTCAGCGTGTTGTCACGCTATCTGCCGCCTCCGGAAGAGGAGGGTCGCCCTCGCCTCGGTGATCTCTATGTGATGGAGCTCGACTGCGGTCAGAAGCTCTACCGCGACACTGCCGTGAACGGCGTTCCCCGATTCAAGGCCGACTGGCAGCCAGCCGGTGGTGATCAGCTGCTCGACGCCATGATCGACGCCGTCTGCGCCGCCGGCTCCGACCTGCCCGCCTGAGTGGCCCCAGTCGCTCTCCCTTCCCGATTGTCACAATGAGTCCAGCTCTGTCGACCCTTGGCGGCCGCCGTTCCAGCCAGCCGGTGCGGGTGGCCGTGGCGGGTCTGGGTTTCGGGGAGACGGTGCATCTGCCCGCCCTGCGCAGTGGCCTTCTCACCGAACCGGTGGCCCTGTGGCATCCGCGGGCCGAGCGATTGGAGCAGGCCTGTCACCGCGCCGAACTGCCCGGCCACACCGATTTCGATGCCCTGCTCGGCGACCCGCAGATCGAGGCGGTGGTGATCGCCACCCCACCGGGCCCCCGGTTTGATCTGGCCCGGCGCGCTCTGCTGGCGGGCAAGCACCTGTTGCTGGAGAAGCCCGTGGCCCTGGAGGCGGCCCAGATCGAGGAGCTGCAGCGCCTTGCCCTGCGGCAACGCTGCTGTGTGGCGGTGGATTTCGAATACCGGGCTGTGCCGTTGTTTCAGCAGATGGCAGCCCTGATCGCAGAGGGGGTGCTGGGTGATCCCTGGCTGGTGAAACTGGATTGGCTGATGAGCAGCCGCGCCGATGGCCAGCGTCCCTGGACCTGGTATTCCCAGGTGGAGCAGGGCGGCGGGGTGCTGGGCGCCCTCGGGACTCACGCCTTCGACACGCTCCACTGGCTGGTGGGCCCGACCCGCAGCCTTCGGGCCCAGCTCAGCACTGCCATCACTGAGCGTCCCCTGCCGGGGCCGGGCGAGGGTCGGGCGGCGGTGGATGCCGAAGACATCGCCCTGCTGCAGATGGTTCTGGGCACCGCCTCTGGCGTCCGCACCCCGGCCCAGGTGACGCTGGCCTCGGTGACCCGTCAGGGCCGGGGCTACTGGATCGAGCTCTATGGCAGCGAGGCCACCCTGGTGCTGGGTTCGTCCAACCAGAGCGATTATGTGCACGGCTTCCAGCTGTGGATGGCCCGGCCGGGCGAGGCGCTGCGGCCGCTCCCAGCCGATCCGTCACTCGCCTTTGCCCGCACCTGGGAGGACGGCCGGGTGGCACCGGTGCAGCGGACTCAGCAGTGGTGGGCCGAGGCGATCCGTGAGGGCCGTCCGATGCTGCCGGGCCTGGCGGAAGCGGTGGCGAGCCAGCGTTGCTGCGACTGGGCACGGCAGGGCACGTCGGGCGAAGCGTCCCTGGCGCTTGATCCCTGAGTCAGGCCGTGGAGCGGCACTGGTGAGGGCCTGGGTCTTGAGGGGGATCCCCTAGACTCGCCGCCAGACCAAGGCGGGTTGACCGACCCCGGCCCGGCTCCTGAGCCGGACCCCTTCAGAGCACGGCTCCACCCGAGCACGGCCCTACCTGTCCCCTGGTGTCACCCAGTCCCATACCCACCGATCCGAGGTTCTATCCATGGCGCTCGTTCCGCTTCGGCTGCTGCTCGACCACGCCGCTGAGAACGGCTACGGCATCCCTGCCTTCAACGTCAACAACCTGGAGCAGGTGCAGTCGATCATGGAGGCTGCCTACGAGACCGACAGCCCCGTCATCCTGCAGGCATCCCGCGGTGCCCGCCAGTACGCCGGTGAGGCCTTTCTGCGGCACCTGATCCTGGCCGCCGTTGAAACCTATCCCGACATCCCGGTGGTGATGCACCAGGACCACGGCAACAGCCCTGCCACCTGCTTCGGTGCCGCCGCCAACGGTTTCACCTCGGTGATGATGGACGGCTCACTGATGGCCGACGCCAAGTCGCCGGCCAGCTACGAGTACAACGTGGCTGTGACCAAGGAAGTGGTCGACGTGGCCCACGCCATCGGCGTGAGCGTCGAAGGCGAACTGGGTTGCCTGGGTTCCCTGGAGACCGGCATGGGTGAGGCCGAGGACGGCCACGGTTTCGAGGGCAAGCTCGACCACAGCCAGCTGCTCACCGATCCCGCTGAGGCCGCCGACTTCGTCGCCAAGACCAAGGTCGACGCCCTGGCCATCGCCATCGGCACCAGCCACGGCGCCTATAAGTTCACCCGCAAGCCCACCGGTGAAGTGCTGGCGATCAGCCGCATCGCTGAAATCCACAAGGCCATCCCCAACACCCACCTGGTGATGCACGGCTCCTCCTCGGTTCCCCAGGAGTGGCTGGACATGATCAACAAGTACGGCGGCGCCATCCCCGAGACCTACGGCGTACCCGTCGAAGAGATCCAGGAGGGCATCCGCAATGGCGTGCGCAAGGTGAACATCGACACCGACAACCGCCTCGCCTTCACTGCCGCCGTGCGGGAAGCCGCCTTCAAGGATCCCGCCAACTTCGATCCCCGCCACTTCAACAAGCCCGCCCGGGCCTACATGAAGCAGGTGTGCCTGGATCGCTACCAGCAGTTCTGGTGTGCCGGCAACGCCAGCAAGATCAAACAGCGCGACATCAACTACTACGCCGCTCTCTACGCCAAGGGCGAACTCGATCCCAAGACCGCCGTGGCCGCCTGATTGATTCCCGGTACGTCACCGGTCGACAAGCAGGCCACATTGAATCGGTCCAGGGGAGCATAAGCTCCCCTTTTTTCATGGATGCATGCCGCTCTGGCTAAGGATCAGCTATCGGTGCCTGAGGTGAAGGACTCGCTTGGGTCGCCAGGTTGGAACGACGCGGATCGAGGAGGGCCTCAATCCCTTTCTCCAGGGTCTCCTCCATGGCGATGCGAGTACCGTCGCTCACCACCACCCGCGTCAAGGTGGGCAGACCGCCGTTGCGCGCCTTGAGATACACCGGCTCGACATAGAGCAGCGCCTCGCCAACCGGCATCACCAGCAGATTTCCCTGGATCACCTGGGAACCAGCTCGATCCCAGAGACCGAACTGCTGACTGATCCTGGGATTCTGATTGATCAGGGCCTGAATCTGCTCTGGCCCGAAGATCGGTGTCTGGCTGGGGAAGCGCAGCAGCACCAGTTCACCGTAGTGGGGAGCATCGCTGCGTGCCGCAAGCCAGCCCGCCAGGTTGGGGCGTGCCAGGGGGGTGAGGGGCTGCAGCAGCAGGAATTCAGGTTGTTGCCGGCCAGCCACCTGGCCGCTGATGTGATAAGGCTTCACCGGCACCTGACTGTTGCCGTAGAGCTCCATCGGCACCTGCCAGACGTCGTCGCCGCTGTAGAACACGCGGGGATCGGTCACGTGATAGCGCAGCAACTGGGTCGTCTGTAACTCAAACTGGCGCAGGGGATAGCGGATATGGGCCTGCAAAACGTCGGGCATCTTCCAGAGGGGTTGAAACAACCCCGGGAACAGACGCCTCCAGCTGGCGATGATCGGGTCAGTGGGCTCACTCACATACAGCTGCACGGAGCCGTTGTAGGCATCGACCACGGCCTTGACGGAATTGCGCAGATAGCGGATGTCCGGGTCGCCTGGCACGGCGGCGCTGTAGGGATAGGTGCGGCTGGTGGTGAACGCATCCACGATCCAGTACTGATGCTGCGCGCGGGGGAAGTGGCCATCCTGCCTGAGTTGGACTGAAACCAGATAGGGCTCATTCTCGAAGCGGAGAAACGGCGCCAGGGTGCGAAGTCGTTCACGCACCTCGCGGCGCAGCAGCAGGCGGGTCGAGCTGGTCAGAGCCCCCTGGCTGAGCAGTTTCGGTTCGCTCAGGTAAAGCGATGCCGCCAGCCGCTGCCAGGGATGGCCGATCGGTACGCCGGCGGTGCCGCTGTACCGCGAATAGAAGTTGTCGTCTCCCTGGGGGTAATCGAACTCCTCCACCTTCGACGGAGCCAGGGCATAGGGGGAGCTGAGGGCGCCGAAGTAGAGCGCCGGCCGGCCGATCGGGATGCCGGCCTTCACGGCTGCGGCGCTGATCCCCAGTTGACGACTGCCCTGCACTCGGGTGGAAGCGCCCAGATCACTGATGAAGAATTCAGGCAGTCCATCCGGACCGCTGGTGTTCACCGGCGACACCGTGAAGCCATTGCCGTGGGTGAAGACCAGATGGCGGTTGAGCCAGGTGCGCGCCGCCGTGGGCAGGGCCGCCTGATCCATTTCCCGTGGCGTGATGATCACCTGTTGCCGCCCGCTCCCCTGGCTGTGGCGCAGTGCGTAGCGATCGACGGCCGGCTCGGAGAAGCGGTAGTAGACACGGAGCTGCTGCAGCTGGCGGTTGGTGGCCAGCAGGGGCTGGCTGTCCCAGAGGCGGATGTTGCGCAGGGTGGCCTGACCCTGCTCGACATCGGCGCGGGTCAGCCGGTCGCGTGGGTTGACATTGCGACTGGAGATCCGATCCAGCTGAAAGGCATGGCGGGTCGCTCGGATCGAGCGCTCCAGGTAGGGGGTCTCCCGCTCGAGCTCCCGCGGCTTGACCACCAACAGCTGAACCAGCGGCAGCAGCAGGGCCTCCACCAGTGGCGTGGCCGCCAGGGCGAGAGCCGTGCAGCCGATGGCGGCCCCCCGCAGGCCCCGCCGCGGCAGGGGCACCAGGATCACCACCGCCAGCGTCAACGCCAGCAGGGCAGCGAGGGTGCGCAGGGGTAAGGAGACGTGCACATCGAACCAGCCAGCTCCGGGCACGCTGCCCACGGTGCTGAGCAGGAGCTGGTGGCGTCCCAGCCAGAAGGCGGCGGCGGCCAAAAGGGACAGGGCCGCCAGGGGGGCGCGCAGGGCCAGCAGCTGGGGGGGGGTGAAGCCGGCGAAACGGCCATCGCTGAGCTGGGGTGGCCGGGCCAGCACACCCCAGAGTCCGCAGGCCAGTCCTCCGATCAGCAGACAGCTCAGCAGGGTGAGCAGAAAGGCGAGTGCGGGGAAACGCAGCAGGGCGAAGCTGATGTCGGCCCCGAGCAAGGGTTCGGTGATCCCCGCATCGCGGGCCACCAGGGCCACGCTCCAGAGGCTCCAGCCTCGAGCCAGGGCCATGGCTCCCGCGGCACCCAGCACACCCGCCACCAGCCGCGCCGTTGCCATCGGCCGGATCAGCAGAGCCAGCAGGACCAGGGCGCTCGCCAGCAGCATGGGCAGGGAGGGAGGCCCCTCCAGGGCGATCAGGCCATGCAGGCGGCTGGGATCGAACGGGGCCAGCAGCAACCGCCGGGCCAGCCACAGCGCAATGGTCAGGGCCACCACCTGCAGCCCGGCCAGCAGGGTCAGAACGCCGCCATAGGCCAGGGGCGGCAGGGTGTGGCGCTCCGGAGCGAGGCGCGGCAGACGCCAGAGATGCCGCAGCCAGAGCTGCAGCCCCAGTGCCAGGGCCAGACCCACCCCGAGCCCTGCCAGCTGCAGGGTCCAGCGCAGCAGAAGCACGCCGCTGAAACCGAACTGGGCGAACCACTGCCACTCGATCCAGAGGCGCGCTGAGCTCCAGAGCAGCAGCACGCCCATCATCCCCACCACCAGAGAGAGCAGCAGGCGCTGGGGAAGGGAGAGGCCGGACAGCCGCGGCGTTGTCATGGGCACGCGGATCGCTGATTGAGCGTAGGCAGGCGCGTTGCAGCCAGCACCAGCAGCGCGACAGCCAACGTCACGATTGAAATCCCGACTCTCAAAGTCGGGATTGGTGCAGGCTGCTCGAAACCGCTGATAGCCTCTGTTGAGCTTCAGTCGTAGCCGTGACGGTCACCCTCTCCCGCTCCACCCTGACGGGGCCCACCTTCACGGGGCTGCGCTGCAAGGAATGCGGCCACGCCTATGAGGCCACCGCCCGTCATGTCTGCGAAGACGTCTGCTTCGGGCCGCTGGAAGTGGTGTACGACTACGACGCGATTCGCGCCCGCGTCAGCCGCGCCACGATCGAGGCCGGCCCCACCTCGATCTGGCGCTATCGTGAGTTTCTGCCGATCCAAGGCGACCCGATCGATGTCGGCACCGGCTTCACGCCCCTGCTCAAGGCCAACCGTCTGGCCCGCCGGCTCGGTCTCAAGAATCTCTACATCAAGAACGACGGTGTCAACATGCCGACGCTCTCGTTCAAGGATCGGGTGGTGTCGGTGGCGCTCACCCGGGCCCGCGAACTGGGCTTCACCACGGTGAGCTGTGCCAGCACCGGCAACCTGGCCAATTCCACCGCCGCCATCGCCGCCCATGCCGGCCTGGAATGCTGTGTGTTCATCCCCAGTGATCTGGAGCTGGGCAAAGTGCTCGGCACCCTGATCTACAACCCCACCCTGATGGCGGTGAAGGGCAACTACGACCAGGTGAACCGCCTCTGCTCCGAGGTGGCCAACACCTATGGCTGGGGGTTTGTGAACATCAATCTGCGCCCCTATTACTCCGAAGGTTCCAAGACCCTCGGCTACGAGGTGATCGAACAGCTCGGTTGGCAACTGCCCGACCACATCGTGGCGCCCCTGGCCTCTGGTTCCCTGTTCACCAAGATCCGCAAGGGCTTTGATGAATTCATCAAGGTAGGCCTGGTGGATGAGAAGCCGGTGCGCTTCAGCGGCGCCCAGGCTGAAGGCTGCTCCCCGATCGCCCAGGCCTTCGCCGAAGGCCGCGACTTCATCACCCCGGTCAAGCCCAACACCATCGCCAAGTCGATTGCCATCGGTAACCCCGCCGATGGTCCCTATGCCATCGACATCGCCAACAGGACCGGTGGCAGCATCGCCGCGGTCAACGACGAGGAGATCGTCGAGGGCATCAAGCTGCTGGCAGAAACTGAGGGCGTGTTCACCGAGACCGCCGGAGGCACCACCATCGCCGTGCTCAAGAAGCTGGTGGAGCAGGGCAAGATCGACCCCAACGAAACCACCGTGGCCTACATCACCGGCAATGGCCTCAAGACCACCGAAGCCATTGCCTCCGCCATCGGTGAACCCTTCCTGATCGAAGCCCAGCTCGACAGCTTCAACAGTGCCTGGGAGCGGGCCCAGGCCCTGCACCGGGCCGACTGGGACACGATCGGCTGATCGCTCGTTCTTCGCTCTGTTTCTTCTTTCTTTCCTCCATGGCGATTCAGGTTCTGATCCCCACCCCCCTGCAGAAGTTCACCAGCAACGCCGCCAGCGTTGATGTGGACGCCACCAGTGTCGACGAGTTGCTTCAGGCCCTCGAAGGCCATTTCCCCGGGATCCTGGCCCGTCTGTGTGACGAGAACGGCAAGTTGCGCCGTTTTCTGAACGTCTACGTCAACAGCGAGGACATCCGCTTCCTTGACAACCAGGCCACCCCACTCAAAGACGGCGACGAAGTCAGCATCGTGCCCGCCGTAGCCGGCGGCTGACCAGGAGGGGAGGCCCATGGTTTTCCGCGCCCAGCTGTGCCTGCCAGCACTCAATGGGGCAGGGATTGTCCATAGGCTCAGCGCATCTTCCGTGCAGCTGGATCCATGACCCAAGCTCCCGATGCCCCCATGGCACTGAAGCCGGATCAGAGCGCCGCCCTGTCGATGGCGGCGGCGGGCAAGGCCCAGCTCTTTGACTACCGCCAGGCCGCCAATCCGGTGCGGCGCGGCCTGACCGAGCCGATCCCGGAGGGGCGCTGGGGGCCTGAGCTGCACGCCAACGGCCCAAGCGCCATCCTTCCCCTCGATCTCAGCGACGAACTGGGTTGTCGGGGTCCGGCCACCAGTCCTGCCCTGAGTGCCAACTTCATCCGCATCCTGGCGGGTGAAACAATCAGCGCCGGGGCCAATGCCACCAGCTTCCTGTTTTATGTCTGGCGTGGGGCCGGCCATTGCCTGCGGCCGGCCGGTGCCTACGGCGGTCCGTTCAATCAGCCCTGGAGCCAGGGGGATCTCTTCGTGCTTCCGTGCGGTGAGGCGGCCCAGCTGGAGGCCCAGGAGGAGAGCGTTCTCTACTGGGTCCATGACGAGCCCCTGCTCAACCACCTGGGGGTGAGCGCCGATCAGCCCCGCTTCGAGCCCACCCACTACCCAGGCGAGTGGCTGCGGCGGGAGTTGGCGGCCCTGGCGGCCGACCCCAGCAGCGCCCGCAGCAACCGCCTCAGCCTGCTTCTGGCCAACAGCGATCTGCCCAGGAGCCGCACCGTCACCCACACCCTCTGGGCCATGTATGGGTTGGTACCGGCCGGGGCCATCCAGCCCCCCCACCGCCACCAGTCGGTGGCCCTCGACCTGGTGATCGCCTGCGCACCGGGCTGTGCCACCCTCTCTGGGCCCGAGCTCAATGCTGATGGCACGATCCGCAATCCCCTGCGCATGGAGTGGGAGCCCGGGGCAGCCTTCGTGACCCCGCCGGGCCACTGGCACGGTCACATCAACGAGAGTGGCGAAGACGCCCTGCTTCTGCCGATCCAGGACGCCGCCCTGCACACTTACCTGCGCAGCCTTGACATCCGCTTTTCCGCTCCTTGAACGACACTCTGACCAGCATTGAGCAGCTGCGGCACACCGGGCATCCCTTCATCTTGGCCGATCACCAGGGTCTGATCCTGGAAGTGAACGACAGTTTTGAACAGGTGTATGGCTGGCATCAGGCCGACCTGGTCGCCAAGCCGCTCAGTGTGATCCTGCCGGATGCCTTCAAACTGTCCCATCACCTTGGCTTTTCCCGCTTTCAGGTCACTGAAGAATCGAAGGTGCTCAACCATCCCCTGCGTCTGCGCACGGTCTGCAGCTCCGGCGCCGAAGTGGTGTCGGATCACTACATCGTGGCCGAAAAGCGAGGCGATTACTGGTGCTTCGGCGCCACGCTCACACCCCTGCCTGAAGGCACCGAGCCCACCGTGGGCTGACCTGATCAGTGAGGGCGGATCAGATCCGGCAGGCTGAAGAGACCGAGGCTGCAATGTCTTCGGCCACTGCAGGCGATGGCTGGCCGGCACCGGCTGAAGCGGCGGCGGATTCATAGGCCTCCACGATCCGGCGGAAGTCCTCACCCTGCAGCGTTTCTTCCTCCACCAGGCGATCTACCAGGTCGTCGAGCAGGGGGCGGCGTGTCTCCAGAAGAGACACCGCCTGATCGAGGGCTTCCTGGGCCAGCGTGCGCACCCGCAGGTCAATCTCGCGGCCGGTGCGATCGGCGTAACCCGGACGGGTATGGATCAGATCACGGCCCAGAAACACTTCGGCGCCATCACCCTCCAGAGCCACTGGCCCGAGGCTGGAGAAGCCATAGCGGGTGACCATTTCGCGGCAGATCCTGCTGACCAGCAGCAGATCTCCACTGGCACCCTGGGTCACTTCGCTGGCCCCGAACACGACAAGCTCAGCGGCTCTGCCGCCCAGGGCCACCACCAGGCGAGCCTGCAGATAGGCCTTGGTGATCAGGCCGGAATCGAGGATGTCCTCGTCGGGCATCATGCGAGCAAAACCGCCCACACCACCAGCCCGAGGGAGCAGGGTCACCTTGTCGAGTTTGTCGGCATGGGGCACCAGCGTGGTGAGCAGGGCATGGCCCACCTCGTGGTAAGCGATCAGGCGTTTCTTGGCACCGTCCTGCAGGGGAGCCACCGTCAGCCCCATGGTGATCCGCTCGAGCGCATCGGAGAGGGCGGCATCGTCGAGAACGGTCTGCTGTCTGCGGGCGGTGAGGATCGCGGCCTCGTTCAGCAGGTTGGCCAGGTCGGCACCTGAAAAGCCTGGGGTGCGGCTGGCCCAGACCCCGAGGCTCACCTCGGGACCCAGGGGCCGGCTGCGGGCATGGACCGCCAGGATGGCCTCGCGGCCGCGTCGATCCGGCAGGTCGACAGTGATGCGGCGATCGAACCTGCCGGGCCGCATCAGGGCCGAATCCAGCACATCCGGACGGTTGGTGGCCGCCAACAGAATCACGCCGGAGTTTTCCTCGAAGCCGTCCATCTCGGTGAGCAGCTGGTTCAGCGTCTGCTCGCGCTCGTCATTGCCGCCACCGATGCCGGCGCCGCGCTGGCGTCCGACCGCATCGATCTCGTCAATGAAAATGATGCAGGGCGCCTTGGCCTTGGCTTTGCGGAACAGATCGCGAACCCGGCTGGCGCCGACTCCCACGAACAATTCGACGAATTCCGATGCCGCCATCGAGAAGAACGGCACACCGGCTTCTCCGGCGATCGCCTTGGCCAGCAGTGTCTTGCCGGTGCCGGGAGGGCCCACCAGAAGAACACCTCTGGGGATCTTGGCACCGAGGCTGGTGAAGCGCTCCGGTGACTGCAGAAAGGTCACCACCTCCTGCAACTCCTCCTTGGCCTCGCCGATGCCGGCCACATCTTCGAACCGCACCGTCACGGTGCCGTCCTCCTGAAGCCGCGGCTGGCTGCGGCCGAAGCCCATCGCCTTGTTGGCCGCCGAGGCGGAGCGGCGTAGCAGCAGACTCAGCCCTGTGAGCAGCAGCACCACCAGCAGCACGTTGCCCAGCAGGCCTGCCGCGGCCTCGTCCTTGCGGTCGTCGCGCACCGTGAGCGGCACGCGAGCCTCCTCCGCGGCGCGCAGCAACATCTGGTCGTTGCTGAACACCGCCACCGACTCCTTGCGGCCGTCCTGGAAGGTGACGCGCACCTCCCGCTGACGTGGCGACAGCTCCAGGTCCTTCACTAGGCCCTTGTCCAGATCCCGGAGCAGCTGGCTGTAGCTCAGCTCGGCAGGGCGGCCTGAACTGGTGCCAGCAGCCGAAGGAGCAACAGAAGAATCTGCGGCGGCTTTCGCCGGAGCCTCTGCGCCGGAGGAGGGAGAGGCGGCACCAGGAGCGGCACCATCAATGGGTTTGGACTTGGGATCCCCGTTCGGGGAGGCCGTTGAAGGGCTGGCGCTCACGGGATCTTCGTTCTGAAGACGAGCTTAGCGATTTGACGAAAGGCAAGTTGACCACGGAAGATCGTTGTTTGGCTGCTAAGGAAACCCAGGGATGGCTGTTCCCAAGAAGAAAACCTCCAAGGGCAAGCGCAATCAGCGCCATGCCACCTGGAAGGGCAAGGCTGTTGTGGCGGCCCAGAAGGCCCTTTCGATCGGCAAAGCCGTGCTGAGTGGCCGTGCCCAGGGCTTCGTCTACCCCGTTGCTGACGACGACTCCAGCGCAGACTGAGGATGGAGGTCGGCCTGAGGGCCTGGCCCGCTCCAGAGGCAGCGGCGTCTGCTGTCCAGCAGGATCACCGCTTCAGCGGACAGGTTCTGGTACCAGTTGGGCGGCAGGCTGTAGAGGCAGGAGCGCACCAACCCCTCCAGGCGCTCCATCGGTAAAGCCGATCCACTCAGTCGGCGTTGCCTGGCTTCGGCCTGAAAGCGCCAGCGCCGCGCCAGGCTCCAGCGCTGGGGGCGCAGTTGCCATAGCGCACTCAGCTCCTGCCAGAGGGGCTGATAGCTCTTGAGATGGCAATTCCAGATCGGCAGCCAGGCCTGTTCCTCCGCACTAAACCCCGTAGGGATGAGGCTGATCAGCCGATCAGCAGTGGCGCTGTGCGTTCCTGCGAATCTTTTTTCGGCCGCGTAGCTCTCGCTGGAAAGAAGGGCCTGAAGAGTGGCTTCCGGTATCTCCCGGCAGCCCAGGAGCCAGCCGTCGAGCAGGAGCAGCTGCGGTTCGCCTTGCCACTGGCCACAGCGATCCCCTTCCCCCTGCCGCAGCCGCTTATCAAAGCGGGGCAGCACCAGCGTTCCGCCCCGGCGCCACTGGGCGATGGCAGCCTGGGCCAGGGCGGGATCGTGGCTGCCGGGTGGACCGCGCAGCACACCGAAGGGATTGCCGGCCATGGCCTGCTTTCGCTCCGTCCAAGGCAGATAGAGGTCGTCGATCGATGCCACCGCGATCGGCAGGTCCAGCTCCCGGGCGAGGCGTGTGATCAGGGCCAGCAGGGTGCTCTTGCCGGCGCCGATCGGGCCATTCAGGCCGAGCACATGGCGTTCGCCGCTGTCGACCAGCTGGCGGCAGCGTTCCAGCAGCGGCAGCCAGCCGCCCCAGAGGAGCGATGGATGGGCCGTCGGCGCTGGGCTCAGGTGCGCCAGTTGGGTCTTCCACTTCTGAACCCAGCTGACCGGCTCAGTGACGCCGCCGATGGCCAGCAGGTCTCTGTAAGGCTGTTCAGGAAACATCCTGGCCGGTTCCGGTAGCCAGAGCGGGGCGGCGGAATCGGTATCGGTCACGACGCGACTCACGATCCCAGCTTGAACGCCTCCAGCACCACGGCGTACACCCCACCCATCCGCAGGTTGTCAACCAGAACCCAGATCAGGGGTGGCTCCTGCCGGACCCAGCGGGTGCGGAGCCGCACCAGCAGTTCGGTCCCCAGCACACAACCCAGCACCACCATGGGCCTCCCTCCTGGGGCCTTCAGCAGGAGTAGGGAGGTGAGGTTCTGGCCCAGGTAGAAGCCGATCAGCAGGGCCAGCAGGGCCAGGCTGCGCACCCGCCAACCTCCTGCCACCGCACCGCGCAGCTGCTGCAGCCAGCGGTCCTGGGCCTGTTGCCAGCGGGTCTGGCTGAGGGGAAGGCGGGTCATGGGCGTGCCGGATTTCAGGCCGGATCCAGCAACGATTGCAGATAGGAGAGCGTGATCTGCCCCTGCACGCAAGCCGGCCCCCGCTCGATCAGGTTGGGATGCTCCGCCTCACCAAGGTGATCCACCACGGCGGCGGCCTTGGCGAAGGCCTGGGCCGGCTCGGCCGCGCTGAAGGCGCTGCGGCTGATCAGGCAGGTAAGCCCCGCCCCGCAGGCGGCCCGCAGACCGTTGACGGAATCCTCAAGGGCGATGCTACGGCCGGGCGTCGCCCCCAGCTGCTCGCAGCCGAGCCGATAGGCCTCGGGGTCGGGTTTCTTGCGGGTCACGTCGCCTCCGCAGATCCACACGGGTAACAGGCTGACCGCTTCAGGCAGCTGCGCCTTCATCAGAGCTGCCACCGCCTCGCGTCCGCTGGTGGTCACGATCGCCTGGGCCAGCCCTGCTGCTGCCGCCTGCCGCATCAGCCGCACCACACCGGGTCGCAGCTCCACCCGCCCCTCGCCCAGCAGGCAGCGGTAGTGCTGTTGCTTGCGGCGTTGCAGCGCCTGCACCCGTTCCGGGTCCGGTGCGACGCCCTCCACCTCGGTGAGGAAGGCGCTGATCCGCTCGTGGCCGCCGCTGATCGCCAACAGGCGGCCGTAGGTGTCCACATCCCAGTGCCAGGGCAGGCCCGCCTCGGCGAAGGCAGCGTTGAAGGCCGGCCGGTGTCCGTCGCGCTCGGTTTCGGCGATGGTGCCGTCCACATCCCAGAGCAAGGCCTCCAGTGGCATCGGCAGGTTGACAACGTCTGACCTCAGGCTGCCAGGCCTGCGGCAGCGCCGCAGAATGGGGAGCCTTCGCCGCGCACCGTTGCTCCCTGAGCATCCCGAGCAACGCTGGCAGCTACCGCCGCCCTTGCCCGCAGGCGATCTCACGCCCTCGCTGGATGGCCAGGCATTGCCAGCCGAGCTGCTGGCGGTGTTGCGTCGCCGCGGGCTGAAGAGTGCCGCCGCGATCGAGGCCCTGCTCGATCCACCGGCAGCCCCCGATCCCCATGCCCATTTCGCCGATCTGGCCGTGGCGGTGCAGCGGCTGGAGCAGGCCTGTCGCGAGGGTGAACGGTTAGCGATCTGCGGCGATTACGACGCCGATGGCATGACCAGCACGGCCCTGCTGGTGGGGGTGCTGCAGCGCCTGGGCGCCCGGCCGATGGCCGCCATCCCCAGTCGGCAGGACGATGGCTACGGCCTCAATGCCGCCATGGTCGAACGGCTGGCCGGCGAAGGGATTGCCCTGCTGGTGACGGTCGACAACGGCATCGCCGCCGCGGAGGCCCTCGAGCGCGCCCGGCAGCTGGCCGTGGAGGTGATCCTCACCGACCACCACACGATTCCTGAACAGCGGCCGCCTTACCTGGCCCTGCTCCACCCGGCCTGCACGCCGCCCGAGTCCCCCTTCCGTGGCCTGGCCGGGGTGGGCCTGGCCTATGTGCTGGCCATGGCCCTCAGCCAGCGGCTGGGCAGCCGCCAGGGCCTGGATGCCGCCCGCGATCTGTTCTGCATCGGCACCATCGCCGACATGGCGCCCCTGCTGGGGGTGAACCGGCGCTGGTTGCTGGACGGCCTGCCGCAGCTGCGCCGCAGCCGCCTGGCGGGCCTGCAGGCCCTGCAGCGCGTAGCCGGCCTGGAGGACGATGCTGTGGACGCCCAGGTGGTGGGCTTCCAGCTCGCTCCGCGGATCAACGCGGTGGGACGCCTCGGCGATCCCGAACTGGTGGTGGAGCTGCTCACCACCGACGACCCTGCTCGCGCCCTGGAGCTGGCGCGCGAGTGTGAAGCCCTCAATCGGCAGCGGCGCGAACTCTGCGGCGCCATCGAGGCCGAGGCCATTGCCCTGGTCGACGCCGATGGCCCCCATCGCAGCCACTTCCTGTTGCTGGCCCAGAGCCATTGGCACCACGGGGTGATCGGCATCGTCGCCTCACGCCTGGTGGAGCGCTATGGACGGCCGGTGGCCCTGCTGGCGGGCGAGGGGAATGGCCGCTTGAGGGCTTCGGTGCGGGCCCCGCGTGGTTTTGCGGTGGACAGGGCTCTGCAGGAGTGCACCGATCTGCTGGAGCGCCATGGCGGCCATCCCGCTGCCGGTGGCTTCACGGTGCTGGCCGAACGGGTTGCGGCCCTGCATGAACGGCTCGATGACCTCGCCGCCACCTGGCTGGGCGGGCAGGCCGGTGGTCCGGTGGTGGAGCCGGATGCGCTGCTGCGGCTGGAGCGGATCGACCGGCCGTTCTGGCGGCAACTGCAGCGGCTCGAGCCCTTCGGGATCGGCCATGCCGCTCCGGTGTTCTGGGCCGCGGACTGCCAGGTGAGCAGCCAGAAGGTGCTGCGCGGTGGCCATCTTGAACTGGAGCTGCGCCAGGGGGAGGCGGCCCTGCGGGCGATCGCCTGGCGCTGGCAGGGCGAGGCTGTGGTGCCGCCGCGGGTGGACGTGGCCTTCCAGCTGCGCAACAACCGCTGGCAGGGCACCGAACGGCTGCAGCTGGAGTTGGTGGCCCTGCGGCCCAGCGGCGCCGAGGAGGTGCTGCTGCAACGGGCGCACCGCACCTACAGATGTCGCCGCCAGGGGGAGGCGGTGCTGATCTGTAATGCCGCTGGTGAGAAGCTGCTGTCTCTCCCCGATGGTCGCCTCACCGACGCGGATAGCGGCTGCAGCCGCCCCGACCATCCGTACCTGCGCACCCTGGTGCAGGAGGCTTCGATGGCCCTGGGACTGGTGGCCTGATGGTGCGCCCGAGCCCCCGTGCCCAGATCCAGCATCTCGGTCGCCACCTGATCGATTTGGGATTTCTCGGACTGATGGTGGGGGCCGCCTGCTGGCCCCTGAACCTGGTGGACCGCTGGCAGGATCGCCTGCTGGAGCGGCTGCCCGGTTTCGGCGGGGGGGCGTGGTCGGCCGCCAGTCTGGCGTTGGTGCTGGTGCCGATGGTGGTGATGCCCCTGCTGCTGGTGCTGCAGGCGGGTCCCTGGAAGGACGGGCGGGGATCGGGCATCCCCCAGACGATGGAAAGCCTTCACGATCCGGAGCGGCGGGAGGTGCTGCTGGCGGCCACGCCCACCTGGCGGCGCTCCCTGCTCTGGACGGTCGCCAGCCTCGCCCTGTTCTCACTGGGACGGGAAGGCCCGGTGGTGCAGGTGGGGGCCAGCGTGGCCCATGCCCTGCGACGTCGCTTCCCGGCGCTGCTGCGGGGTCTGGTGCCTGGCGGCGTGCTGGCGATCGCGGCTGGAGCTGGCCTGGCCGGTGGCTTCAACAGCCCCCTGATGGGGGTGGTGTTCATGGCCGAGGAACTCACCGGCCGCTTCCAGTCGGCCCTGATCTGGCCGGGCCTGATGGTCTGTGCCACCGCCGCCCTGATGAGCCATTGGGGTGGTGAACCGCTCTACGGACTTGGCGTGGTGGCCAATGCCACGCCTGAGACCGAACTGCTGCTCTGGGCGGTGCCGATTGGCCTGTCAGCTGGCCTGCTGGGAGGTCTGTTCTCCTCGCTGCTGTTGGCTACAGCGCGGCAGCTGCGGATTCGGGTGCTCCATCACCCCTGGCTCTGGGGTCTGGGGCTGGGACTGCTGGTCACTCTGATGCTGCTGGTCAGCGGCGGCCTCAGCGGCGGGGATGGCGAGCGCCTGATGACCCTGCTGATCGATGATCAACAACCCATTGCCACCAGCTGGCAGTGGCTGGGCCTGTTGGTTCTGCGGATTCTGGCCCCGATCATTCCGTTGGCGGCGGGTGTGCCAGGCGGGCTGATCGATCCGGCCTTCACCCTGGGTGCCGTCTATGGCTCCGGCGTGATCCAGTGGTTCGGTGGCGATCCCCACGTGGGCCTGGCCCTCGGCATGGTGGCAGCCCTGGCCGGCGCCACCCAGCTGCCGGTGATGAGCATGCTCTTTGCCCTGCATATGGCTGGAGATCAGCAGCTGCTGGCCGGTCTGCTGCTGGCAGGGGTCCTTGGGGCTTATGCAGGGCGGATCCTGTTGAAATTGCCTGTCTATCACGCGCTGGCGGCCCTGGATCATCACGATCCGAACGCACCCGCCGAAGGCTCGACGTGATGCTTCGCCATGAATCAATGTGGCGTCAGTTGGGCGCAGATCGTTTGACCTGGTGTGCTGGATCGCAGGTGCCTAACACTGATTATTGATCGGCTTGGCTCCAAGGTTTGTCTCCTCAAGAGCTTTCTCCTATCCGGTCAAGGCGCATCACCAACGAAGCTGTCCTGCGTCATCGCTAAAACCATCAGTGTGCGGAGCTGCCAGATGTCAACTGCGTAGGCGGGCGCTACCTAATCGTCGCCGTGCCATCTTCAGCCAGTACTCCGATGCAGAGGCTGACCTTCTGCTCAGGCTGTCCGACAGTATTGGCGGTACTGGCAGGCTGCCGAACAGGATTTCATTGCCGGTGATTCGGTCGTAGGCATAGGTCTGAATCTTGCCGAAGGTTCCATCGGCAAGCTGAGGTGTAGTCGATATGCCGAACCGTTCGTAGTCGAGGTTTAGTTGAGCCGAGTTATCGGATTGATTGCCAAGCCCGGTCAGGCGTACATCGGCCAAGCGGAGATCGTAAACCGTGGCTACCTTGGAACTAGCGTTCACCACGCCGACGATTTGTAGACTGTCAATCCGCTGCGTATCTGCAATCACCTGTTTAAAGAGGCTCACGGAGGAGCCCAGCTCCAGTTCGACCGTGATTGATGAGAAGTCTGGACTGCCGGTTCTTATGCCCTCCGGCTCAAAGGAGAGTCCGGTCAGGACATCCAAATCATGAGCGGAGATCCTGAACCAGCCAGCTCCGTAGCTGCTATCGAACTGCGTATCGCCGAAGACTCCATCGATGCGAATGAAATATTCTGGCTGCAGCATGGCTATCGCCCTTTAATGCTATGTATAGAGCCTAGCGCATAAGGGCTGGGCGAAGATGCATCCCTAATGATTGTATTGGTGAGTAATTGGCTGGGATTCGTTCCAGCCGAGTGAGTGTCTGGTGAAGTTTGTATGAGTTGGCCGGGTTGGGTTGCTCCAGGGTCGTTTCAGGTCTCAGTCGTGACGAGACACCCCGGTCGAAGCCAGAGCCTCAATCGCACTCGGAGGATCAGGAATGGTGATAGCGCCATGGTTGAAATCATCACGGCCTCGCCGATACCATCGACCAATCAGGCGGCCGGATGTGCCTATTAGGCTGCAGTCTTGCTGATCTGGTTCTGAGCCAAGGGATCGATGCCATTAACGGCTCATCCGAGGCCCAAGGTGGAAAAAGGTCAAGCTTGAATGGGATTGACTTCTATCTATGCACGATCGCGAGTGGTAAGTCGAGCCACCGTGTCAGCTGCTTTGGTGGGTAGCGCTTCTATCGCTGTCTCCCCAGAAAAAGGTGATGCCAGCCTGCGTGGCCGAGGGTAAAAAGATGCCTGTTTATCGTTACGATCAAGTGCAATCAAGGCTCTGCAGTCCGTAATCCTTACCTCGACGGCTGGCTACTGGGCGAGATTGACCTTGCCAATTTTGATTGCCGATTGGTCTTATTCACTGCGGCGTGACACTTTCACTGGTCAGCCATTGGGCTCGCTTCTTGGCTTGGTCTAAAGCCGCACTGTTACCAAGTTCTGCTGGTCTCCTGATCTGGGCGCTCTTCAGAGCGCACCACGGCGATAAAACAGGATGAAGATCACCGCCGGTCCGGCAATGGTGATCAGGGCCAGGGCGGCGAAGTTCGCAATCAGGTGGAAATCAATGCCCATGACTGGTCAGGCCGGTTGAGGATTTGCTCGGCACTCTACGGAGCGCCAGGGACTAGGCCTTGCCCTGGGCCGCGATTGTGAAGCGATGTCACAGCCGCTGGTGTCTGGGCTATCCGCCCGCAGGAGGGTCAGATTGAGACCAGCCCTGCTGCGCCTGGCCGTGATCCGCCGGGCAGTGCTCTACAGGGCAGGACTCCGCCATGCTGAGTGCTGGACCCTTCCCTCTTCGCCCCACGTTTCGATGAGCAAGCCGGAACGCTGGCAGTGCATCGCCTCCTGCGGCGCCTGCTGCCGGCTCGATCCCAGCCTGCGCGAGGACGCGATCGCGGCACTCAGCGACGAGCAGCGCAGCACTTATCTGGCCATGGTGGGGGAAGACGGCTGGTGCATCCACTACGACACCGGCGGCCGTCGCTGCCGCATCTACGAGGACCGACCTGATTTCTGCAGGGTCGAGAACCTCATGGGCCTGTTCGGTGCCGTGGCCGACGAGGCCGATGCCCTGGCCATCGCCTGTTGCAAGCAGCAGATCCGCAGTGAATACGGCGGCCGTGGCAGGGTGATGCGGCGATTCCGGCGCGCCATTCGCCAACGGCCATGAGCAGCACCTCCGGCAGCGACACCAGCCACGCCGGCAGCTGGGGAGCAGCCTTCCTCACCACGGCCACCACCGTGTTTCTGGCGGAGCTGGGGGACAAGACCCAGCTGGCCGCCCTTCTGCTGTCGGCTCAGTCCGGTCAGCCGGTGGTGGTGTTCATCGGGGCCTCCCTGGCACTGATCAGCTCCAGCCTGGTGGGGGTGGTGCTGGGCCGCTGGCTGGCCAGTGTGATGCCGGCCCATCAGCTGGAGCGGCTGGCCGGGCTGGTGATGGTTGCTCTGGGGCTCTGGCTCGGACGCCAGGCCGTACTTCACCTGTCGTCGCTGCACCCCGACCTGCTGCATCTCCCCCAGATCCAGCCCTGAAGGCCCCGCCGTCACCCCGCACCTGCCATGCAGCTCGCCCTCCTGGCCTCAACCTTCGCCACGGTGTTTCTGGCGGAACTGGGCGACAAGACCCAGTTGGCCATCGTCACGATCAGCGGCACGTCCAGCCGTCCCACGGCGGTGTTCGCCGGCAGTTCCGTGGCCCTGGTGCTGGCCAGCCTGCTGGGGGCGGCTGCCGGTGGCTCCCTGTCCAGTGTGGTGCCCACCGATCTGCTGCAACTGGTTGCCTCCCTTGGCTTTCTGTTGATCGGCCTGCGCCTGATTCAGCGCTCCAAGGTCAGCGAGGATGACCAGGCCGCTGGCGAAGCTCTGGTCAGTGACGATCTGGTGAGGGTCGAGGCGGTGGCGCCCAGTGGTCAGGAGCCCCCGGCCTGAGCGATCCGATCCCCGGTTTCAGCACGAACCGGGGCTGTGAATCCGGGCTGTGATCGTTCCCCCTGGCTGGTCGCCTGGGTTGTCCCCTGGCCATGGTCTCGGCCTTGTGGTGGAGCGAGGGTCGGCTGCTGCCTAAAGTCTTGTGGAGAAAAGCATCGCTGCCCCGCCCACGCTTCACGGCCGGACAGCTTCGGTGCCTTTTGCCGTCACGGTTCCACCAGCGCACCCTCGCCGCATGAAGTTCACGGTCGCCGACCTGCTCGACCAGCTCACCCCCGACACCACCGTGCCCATGGCACAACTGGAGAAGGCCCTTGGTCTCTCCGGAGAGCCTGAGCAGCAGCACCTGCGCATCGGCCTCGATGGTCTGGTGCGTCTGGGACTGCTGGAGGAGAGCGAGGCCGGTCTGCAGCGGCGTCAGGACGACTCCCTGATCGAGGCGCGGCTGCGCTGCTCGAGCAAGGGCTTCTGCTTCGCCCTGCGGGATGACGGCGGCGAAGACATCTACATCCGTGACCACCAGCTCAACCACGCCTGGAACGGCGATCGGGTGCTGGTGCGCATCACCCGCGAGGGTGGCCGCCGCCGTTCACCCGAAGGCGGCGTGCAATGCATTCTGGAACGGGCCACCAGCAGCCTCCTGGCCCAGGTGGAGGAGCAGAACGATCGGCTGTTGGCCGTGCCGCTTGACGATCGGCTGCTCACCAGCCTGGAGCTGCCCAGTGCTGATGCCGTTCACCTCGACCCCAGCCAGTCTTCGGTGGTCGAGGTCATGGTGGACCGTTACCCGGTGGGCCAGTTCGCTCCCCAGGGCCACGTGGAGCGCCAGCTGCCCATCCACGGTGGCGTGGAGGCCGACCTCGACCTGCTGCTCACCAAACATGGCTTGCGGGAGCGGCCTGCCGCACCGCGCGCCACCCTCCGGACCCCGGCTCCCAAGGATCGGATCGATCTCACTGCGCAGACCACCCTGCTGCTGGAAGCCTGGAGCAGTGAGGCCCCGGGGCTGCCGGCGCTGGCGCTGGAGCCCCGCGATGACGGGGCCGGCTGGCGGCTGTGGGTCCATGCTCCCTGCGTGGCGGAACGCCTGGCGCTTGGCTCCTCGCTGGATCTTTGGCTCAGGGAGCAGGCCGAGGCCTTCTGCGTCGGTCCGTCCTGGCTGCCCCTGCTCACCCCTGCCCTGGCCAAGGCGAGTGCCTTCCAGCCCGGCCGCAGCGAGTCGGCCCTCTCGGTGGCCCTCGAACTCTCCCCCATCGGCGCGCTGGAGCATTACCGCTTCTGCCGCACCACCATCCGCCCCACGGCGCGGGTCGACCTGGCCGCCCTCACCGCGCTGGCGGAGCGCAAGCCCAAGTCCCGCACGGTGCCGGCTGGCCTCAAGGCGCTCAAAGATCACATCCCGCTGATCGAACAGCTGATCGGTGTGGCTGAGCTGCTGCGCCAGCGTCGTCTGGAGGGGGGGTCGATCGATCTGGCCCTGCCGATGCCCGCGATCCCCGGGCTTGGAGATCTGCTCACCCCTGGCCCCGATGGCGCCAGCCAGGGCTGGATGGTGGACCTGCCGCTGCAGCATCCCGTGGCCCTGCTGCGGGAAGCCGTGGTGCTGGCCCATCGGGCTCTGGGGGGGCACCTCGCCAGCCTCAACCTGCCGGCCCTGTATGCCATCAATCCATCCGCCGATGCGAGCGAACTGAACGAAGTGGCCAAGGCTGCCCTGGCCCTCGAAATCCCTCTGGAACTCTCGGCTGAAGGCAATGCCAGTGCCGCCGAGCTGGCCGCCGCCTTCGCCGCCACCGACCGCAGCCGGGTGTTGCAGCAGCAGTTGCGCGACACGCTGGAGTCTGTTCAGATCAGTGATGTGCCGGGTCCCAATGCGGTGGCCGGCGAGGAGGTTGCGGTGGCTCCCTGGTGTTGCCCCGGCCTCCACTACGCCGACCTCTGGAACCAGCAGCTGCTCACCAGCCTGCTGGTCGATGGCAAGGATCGCCCCACGGTGCGTCACAAGGTGACCGTCGATCTGGCCAGTGATGCCTGCCGCTCCGCCACGATCGACTGGTCGTTGCTCACCCCCAGCCAGCTGACTCCCTATCAGGAGGCGATCGCCCACGGCCTGGCCCAGAGGCTTCAGGGCCGGGCTCGCTTCCTGCAGGAGGTGCTCAACGATGCCCTCGCCATGGCCCAGGCGCGCCAGGCCGAACCGCTGGTGGGTCAGGTGATGCCGGGGGTGATCAGTGGCGTGCAGAGTTACGGCTTCTTCGTGGAAGTGCCGCCCTCTCAGGTGGAAGGTCTCGTGCACGTCAGCTCCCTCAAGGACGACTGGTACGAGTACCGCGCCCGCCAGAACCGATTGGTGGGACGCAAGAACCGCCGCACCTACATGCTGGGCGATGCGGTGGAGGTGGAGATCCAGAAGGTGGATGCCCTGCGCCATCAGATCGACCTGGTGGTGCTCTTGCCCGACAGCGATGACCTGACAGACAGCGGCGAGATGACCAACGGCTCCGGGCCTGATGCCCTGGGTGCCACCTCCGTCGACAACCCGGGCTTCGCGGCCTCTGCTGACGAGAGTTCCCAGTTCGGTGCTGACGAGGACGAATCCTCCAGCGACGACGATCTCAGCCAGGACTGAGCGCGTGACCCTGCCGGTGGTCCTAGCCGTGTCCGGGGCCTCCGCTCAGCCCCTGGCAGAGCGGGGCCTGCAGCTGTTGCTGCAGGCCGGAGAAACTGTTGAGATGGTCACCAGCCGTGGTGCCATCGGGGTCTGGCAGGCGGAACTGGGCCTGCGGGTTCCATCTGAGCCCGACCTACAGGAGCGGTTCTGGCGTGAGCGCACCGGTTGCAACGGCGGTCAGCTCCGCTGCCACCGCTGGAATGACCAGGGGGCGGCGATTGCCAGTGGCAGCTACCGCACCCGTGGCATGGTGATCCTGCCGGCGAGCATGGGCACGGTGGGGCGGATTGCCTCGGGCGTGGCCCTCGATCTGGTGGAACGTGCCGCCGATGTTCACCTCAAGGAGGGCAGACCGCTGGTGATTGCCCCGCGGGAAACCCCTTGGAGCCTGGTGCATCTGCGCAATCTCACGGCCCTGGCCGAGGCCGGCGCCCGGATTGCGCCGCCTGTTCCCGCCTGGTATCAGCAGCCCCGCAGCCTCGACGACATGGTGGATTTCCTGGTGATCCGCATCTTCGACGTGCTCGGGTACGACCTCGGCACGCTCAACCGCTGGCAGGGCCGGCCGGCGCTGCGTTGACTCTGCGTCGCCTGCTGCTGCTGCCCCTGCTGGCGCCCCTTCTGGCGGTGCTCGTGGTGGCTGCCCTCAATCCCCGTCCGCCCTTGCGGCTGCGGCTGCTGCTCTGGGTCAGCCCGCCGCTGCCGAGCGGGCTGTGGCTGGCCTCCGCTGGCCTTGCCGGAGCGGCACTCAGCGCCACCGCCACGGCCCTGGCCCTGCGGGGGGGATCAGCCGGCTCCGCTGCGGTGGAGTCGCCGCCCTTTGCCGCCAGGCGCCGCCCCCGCACGGGTGCCGAGGCCGGTTCGGAGTCCTGGTCGGATGGGGTGGGTCGCCAGGAACCATGGGACGCCCCCCGCCCCACCACTGCCGGGCCGGGGCGCCCCCCCGGCGAACCGCCGCCGACGCTGAGCGTTCCCTATCGGGTGCTCCGACAGGGATCGGCAACGGCCCAGCCGACCACGTCCACTGCGGCCCCTGCTGCGTGGTCTTCTGAACCGAGGGCCGCTGCCTCCAGGTCTGCTGACGCAACTCCCACGGGTGGGTCCAGCGCAGACCTTGGAGACTGGGGAACGCCGCCGCCCAGTGAAGACTGGTGAGCAGGTGCTCCGTCAGGACTGCCTAGAGTCGATACCAGCACCCCGCCATGAGGCCAGCTCCGGTGAGCGATTCCGCCAGTCCCGCCCCCCAGCCTGCCGCCAGCCCGGCTCCTGCCAGCCCAGCCGCCGCTGCTCCTGCCGCTGCGCCCAAGCCCAAGGCCAAGCCACCCGCCCCGGAAGACCAGCCTTTCGCCAGCTTTGTGCCTGACCTGCTGCTGCCGGCCCTGGCCAAGGAGATCGAGGCCTATGGCGGCGCAACTCCGGAGCTGCGCTTCTGCGAAGGCCCGATGCCGGTGGTGGACAGCCCCTGCTGGATGGTGCAGGGCAGCCTGCCGGGGGATCGCCGCTTCTGGCTCTGCTTCACCCAGCCGGACATCTCCAGTGCCAAGACCGTGGCGGTGGCCGAGTCCGGCAGTGAGCCCAGCCTGCTGGAGTCGTTTCTGATCGACGAGCGCAAGATCACCCTGGCCCTCCTGGTTTCTCGCCTGGTGCAGCGGCTCAATGGCCAGAAATGGCTCGGCCCGAACTGATCGCTGCACTCTCCAGATCGAGACGCACTGTCACATCCAGCCGGCAGCGGAGTTGCCCCCACTACGATGGGGTCACGCTCGATGCCGACCTGCGCGATGGTGCCACCCGCTGCCACGACCGCCCCAGCCGCAGCCGCGAATCCCGATGCCGCCATCGGCACCGCGGATGCGCCGGCGTTCAAGGATCCGGTCAAGGACACGATCCTGACGCCGCGCTTCTACACCACGGATTTCGACGCCATGGCGGCGATGGATCTGCGGCCCAACGAAGTGGAGCTGGAGGCGATCTGCGAGGAGTTCCGCAAGGACTACAACCGTCACCACTTCGTGCGGAACGAGGAGTTCGAGGGCGCGGCCGACAAGCTCGACCCTGAAACCCGCAAGGTGTTCGTGGAGTTCCTTGAGCAGAGCTGCACCTCCGAGTTCTCTGGCTTCCTGCTCTACAAGGAACTCAGCCGTCGGATCAAGGAGAAGAATCCTCTGCTGGCGGAGTGTTTCGCCCACATGGCCCGTGATGAAGCCCGCCATGCCGGCTTCCTCAACAAGTCGATGAGTGATTTCGGGCTGCAGCTGGATCTTGGCTTCCTCACCGCCAACAAGGCTTATACCCACTTCAAGCCAAAGTTCATCTTCTACGCCACCTATCTCTCTGAGAAGATCGGCTACTGGCGTTATATCGCCATCTATCGGCACCTTGAGCAGCATCCCGAGAGCAAGATCTTCCCGATCTTCAACTTCTTCGAAAACTGGTGCCAGGACGAGAACCGCCACGGCGACTTCTTTGATGCCCTGATGAAGGCCCAGCCCGACACCGTGCGCGGCTTCACTGCCCGCCTTTGGTGCCGCTTCTTCCTGTTGGCCGTGTTCGCCACCATGTACGTGCGCGACGTGGCTCGCAAGGAGTTCTATGAGGCCCTGGGGCTGGATGCCCGCGATTACGACAAGTATGTGATCGCCAAAACCAACGAGACCTCAGCCCGGGTCTTCCCCGTGGTGCTCGATGTGGAGAATCCCAAGTTCTACGAGCGCCTCGAGCGGCTTGTGCAGAACAACGCGGCCCTCGCCGCTGCCGACAGCTCCGAGGCTCCCGCTCCGATCAGGGCCCTGCGCAAGCTTCCCTTCTGGGCGGCCAATGGCTTGGAGATGGCGAAGCTGTTCCTGATGGCGCCGATCCGCAGCGAGCGTTTCCAACCGGCTGTGCGCTGAGGCCTGCCTGAAGGGAAGCTCGCCTGGATCGATCGAGCTCTTAGCTCTTACTGGATAGACCCTGGCCTGCATGCAACCCGGCCTGCTGGCTAGCCTCATCGCCATCACCACTGGTTTGCAGCCCCCTGCAACTGGCCGGTGATGGCCTTTTAATTTCTGCAAGACACTGCCTTGGTCGCGTCTCTCCCCAGCAACGCTCCACCGGCCGATGCGCTGCACGCCAGTGCCGGCCCTTCGGGTTTTGATGCCAGCTGGAGTGGTCGCCTGGAGCCGCTGCTCAGCGCTGGCCGTGGGGCCGGTGCCGATCTGGTGGAGGTGTTCCTCGAGCGCACCGACCACCTCGGCGTGCTCGCCGAACAGGACACGATCACCAATGTGAGCCCGGCCTTCGGCATGGGGGCCGGCATCCGCGTCTTCCTGGGGGAACGGGATGGCTTTGTCTCCACCAATGATCTCAGTGCGGCGGGTCTGATGGCCGCCCTCGATCAGGCACTGGGCATGCTGGCTCTGGTGCGCAGTTCCCCGGATCGATCCCCCTTCGAGGGCCTTCCCGGTCTGCATGACTTTGGTGCCGCCAAGCTTGACTGGCTGGCCCGCTGCCCCGACCTGCGCGAAGCCACCCATCGCCTGCTGGAAGGCACCGATCGGCTGCAACGGCACGGCAACCACCTTCAGGCCCGCCGCGGCAGTTACGCCCGCGATTGGCAGGAGGTGCTGGTGGCCGCCAGCGATGGCACCTTTGCCCGCGACATCCGCCTGCACCAATCGGTGGGGCTGAATGTGCTGGCCGCCGATGGCGATCACCGCGCCGGCGTGGGTCGCCGCTATGGCACCTCCGGCCGACCGGACGACCTGCGCCACTGGAACGCCGAGACCTCGGCTCAGGAGGTTTGTGAGAGTGCCAGCACGATGCTTTACGCCGATTACGTCGAGGCGGGGCAGTGCCCGGTGGTACTGGCCAACCGTTTCGGTGGCGTGATCTTTCATGAGGCCTGCGGCCATCTGCTCGAAACCACCCAGGTGGAGCGGGGCACCACTCCCTTTGCCGATCGGGTCGGCTCCGCGATTGCCCATGAGGCCGTCACCGCCATCGACGAAGGCCTCAGCGATGGTGCCTTCGGTTCCCTCTCGATGGATGACGAGGGCATGGAGCCCCAGCGCACCGTGCTGATCGAGAACGGCGTGCTGCAGCGTTTCCTCAGCGACCGCGCCGGCGAACGGCGCACCGGCCATGCGCGCACCGGCAGCGGCCGGCGCCAGAGCCATTCGTTTGCCGCCGCCAGCCGCATGCGCAACACCTACATCGCCGCCGGACCCCACACGCCCGCTGAACTGATCGCCTCGGTGGATCGAGGTCTCTACTGCAAGGCGATGGGTGGCGGCAGTGTGGGGCCCACCGGCCAGTTCAACTTTGCCGTGGAGGAGGGCTATCTGATCGAGAACGGTGAACTCACCAAGCCGGTGAAGGGCGCCACCTTGATCGGTGAGGCCAAGGAGGTGATGCCGCGCATCTCCATGTGCGCCAATGATCTGGAACTGGCGGCGGGCTTCTGCGGCTCGGTGAGCGGCAGCATCTTCGTGACCGTGGGCCAGCCCCACATCAAGGTGGATTCGATCACCGTGGGAGGCCGCTGAGTCATGACTCGCTCTCCTTCCGGTCTCGACGCCGAGACCCTCCGCTCCCGCCTCGATCAGATGGCCGCCCGTTCGGGCATCCGCCAGTGGGATCTCGGTGCCGCCTGCAGCACCGACACCTCTGTGCAGGTCGACCGCGGTGAGGCCAAGCAGATGAAAGGGGCTCAACGCAGCTCCATCACCGTGCGGGTCTGGAACGACGACGGCCTGGTGGGCATCACCAGCACCTCCGATCTGTCGGATGCCGGCCTGGAGCGGGCCCTGGCCGGTGCCAGTGAGGCCAGCGCCTTCGGCAATGCCGACGACATCCCCGCCTTCTCCCCCCTGGCCACAGCGCCGCTGCAGCCCCTGGATCAACCGATCAAGGAGCCGGTCAGCATCCTCGATCTGCTTGCCACCCTCAAGGAGGCGGAGCACCAGCTGCTGGAGAGCCATCCCGCCATCGACACCGTTCCCTACAACGGCCTGGCCCAGCGCAGCAGCGACCGCATCTACCTCAACAGCGCCGGTGCCTGCCGCCATCAGCAGCTCACCACCGCCAGTCTCTACCTCTATGCCCGGGCCGAAGAAGCCGGCCGCAAACCACGCAGTGCCGGCGCGGTGCGCCTGGCCTACGGCGCCGGCGATCTCGACATCGCCGGCTGCATCGAGGAGGCCGCCGGCCTCACGGCGTCCCATCTCGATTACGCCCCGATCGAGACCGGCCGTTACACCTGCGTGTTCAGCCCCGAGGCCTTTCTCGATCTGATCGGCGCCTTCAGCAACCTGTTCAATGCCCGCGCCGTGCTCGATGGCGTCAGCCTCAGCAACCGGGAGTCGCTGGGGGAGACGCTTGCCGTTCCCTTCCTCGATCTGCACGATCACGGCCGCCATCCCGGCAACATCGGCGCCTCCTCATTCGATGGTGAAGGCACCCCCACGGCCCGCCTGGCCTTGCTGGAAGGCGGGGTGCTGCGCCATTTCCTTCATTCAGAAGCGACCGCCCGTGCCTTTGGTGTGGCTCCCACGGGCCATGCCGGTATGGGTGCCAAGGTGTCGGTGGGTCCCGACTGGTTCGAGATCGGAGCCACTCCCGGCAGCGGCGGCGGCCAGCAGGGCCTGAATCGCTTCACCGCTGAGGATCCGATCGTCTGGATCGACTCGCTCTCGGCTCTCCATGCCGGCGTCAAGGCCAGCCAGGGGTCGTTCTCCTTGCCCTTCGACGGCTGGTTGCTCAGACGCGGTGAACGCCGCTCGATCGAGGCCGCCACCGTGGCCGGGGACATCCGCCAGGTGCTGAAGGCGATCGTCGGTTTTGAAGGGGAGCCCGTGATCACTCCAGATGGCCTCTGCCCGCATGTCTGGGTGGAAGGGCTCTCGATCACCGGCGAGGCCTGACGCACAGGGCTCCCGATGGCGTTGAAGATCCTGTTCTGGGGCACCCCCGCCTATGCGGTCCCCAGCCTTGATGCCCTGGTGGCGGCAGGCCATCCGGTGGTGGGCGTGGTGACCCAGCCGGATCGCCGGCGTGGCCGTGGCAAGGCGCTCCAGCCTTCGCCGGTGAAGGCACGGTCCCTGGCGCTGGGCCTGCCGGTGTTCACACCCGAGCGGATCCGCCGAGAACCCGCGTGCCAGGCCGAGCTGGCTGTCCTCGGCGCCGACCTCTACGTGGTGGTGGCCTTCGGGCAGATCCTGCCGCCAGAGGTGCTGGCCCAGCCGCCGCTGGGCTGCTGGAATGGCCATGGCTCCCTGCTGCCCCGCTGGCGTGGCGCCGGCCCGATCCAGTGGAGCCTGCTGGAGGGGGATGCCGAGACCGGCGTGGGAATCATGGCGATGGAGCAGGGGCTCGATACCGGGCCGGTGCTGCTGGAGCGCCGTCTGCCGATCGGCCTGCTCGAGAACGCCGAGCAGCTCGGTCAGCGGCTGAGTCAGCTCACCGCCGAGCTTCTGATCGAGAGCCTGCCCTTGATCGAGGCGGCCGGAACCGGCCCGGAGGCGCAGCGGCTGCAGCGGCTCGGGGTGCGGACCCAGAGCGAAGCGGGCATGACCTACGCCCGCATGCTCACCAAAGACGACCTCCAGATCGACTGGGCCAGCTCGGCGCTGACCCTGCATCGCCAGGTCATGGGCCTCTACCCGGGCGCCGTGAGCCAGTGGCGAGGGAAACGCTTGAAGCTTCTGGCCACCGAACCCCTGGTGCATCGCCTGCGGGACCAGCTCAGTGAGGCGGGGGCGGCGTTGTGCGATCGCTGGAGTCAGCCACCGACAACGGATCAACGACCTGCGCTGCTTCAGACAGACCCGAGCCAGGCAGGAATGACCGAGGCCCCGAAGACGCAGTCAGGAACACCCGATCTTGCCTCTGAAATGGTGCCTGGCTCGGTGCTGGCCGTGGAACAGGGGGTGGGGCTGGTGATTGCTACGGGCGGTTGTCCGGTGCTGCTGCGTGGGGCTCAACTGGAAGGCAAAGCTCCAGCGGCTGGCCAGAGTCTGCTGCAACAGCTGGGGGCTCAGCCGGGGGATCGCTTCGGCGACTGAGCCTTGATCAGGCCGCTGTTGCCTCTTCTTGAGCCGAGGATTCAGACAGGGTCACTTTTGGCGCTATGCGCTCGGACCGTTCGGCAGGCATCAGTCCCACATCGACACCCAGGTGCTGATCTGGGCGACCGGTGATCAGCAGGGCTGTGCGTTGACGCGTGGCGATCTGCCACATCCACTTGCTGAACAGCGCGATCCGGTTCTCCGTGTCGGGAATGAAGGCCAGATGGGCCAGGGCCCAGACGATCCAGCCGGCCAGTCCGGTGAGATGCAGGCCACGCAGATCCGCCACGGCATACCAGGGGCCGATCACCGCCATGCTGCCCAGATCCGTCCAACGGAAGGGTGCATGGGGCTGGTCGTTGAGCTTGGCGAGCAGGTCGCTGGCCACCCAGCCGCCCATCTGCACCGCCGGTCCGGCCATGCCAGGCACGGCCTTGCTGTCCTGGGTGTGGCTGTAGCAGCAGAGATCACCCACCACCCGGATTTCGGGATGGCCCGGCACCGAAAAATCGGAGTTGACCACCACACGACCGCCGCGATCCAGCTCACAGCCGGTGGCGTCCGCCAGACGCTTCCCCAGCCTTGAGGCCCGCACTCCCGCCGTCCAGCAGATGGTTGCCGCCTCCAGTTCGTCTCCGAGCTTGGTGGCTGTGTTGCGCAACAGAACCCGGCCAGGCTGAATGCTCTCCACCATGGTGTTGAGCCGCAGATCCACCCCCTGACTGGTGAGATAGTGACCGGCATCGGCGGACAGGGCCGGCGCCATGGTCGGCAAGACCCGATCCACGGCATCGAGCAGCACCACCTGACAGTCTTCGCGCTTCAGTTGCTTGAAGTCGCAGCGGACGGAGCGATGCATCAGCTCAATCAACGAACCGGCCAGTTCGCAGCCGGCCGGACCTGCACCCACCACCACGGCGGTTTGCAGAAAGCGCCGACGCTCTGGATCACGCGTCTGTTCCGCCTCCTCAAGGGCCATCAGCAGGCGCCGCCGGATTTCATCGGCATGCTCCAGGATCTTCATCGGTGGCGCCAGCGGCCGCCACTCCTCGCGGCCGAAGTAGGTGCTGCCCGACCCGCTGGCCAGGATGAGGTGGTCGTAGCTGAGGCGGCGATCGTTGAGCACCACCTCACGCTTGTCGGCATCGAGGTCCACCACCTCCCCCAGCAGGATCTGCAGGTTGGGGGCCTGCCCCACCATCTGCCGCAAGGGTGAGGCCACATCGGCCTCGGAAACCAGGCCCGAGGCCACCTGGTAGAGGAGGGGCTGGAACAGGTTGAAGTTCCGCTTATCGATCAGGGTGACCCGAACATCCTTGTTCTTGAGGGTGTGGCAGACCTTGAGACCCGCAAAACCACCACCGACCACCACCACATGGGGACAGCTGCGCAGCGACTCCTGGGGAGGATCAAGTTCGAGGTAGTAGTGCTGGTTTGCCAATGCCGGCTCAGGGGTAGCAGTTGGGAACAAAGAACTGCTCATTCATCGGCGGCCGCTGGTAATCGCCAACGCTTTTCCGTGGTGGGAGTTCAATGGCTTCGGGAGTCATGTCCTTATAGGGCACCTTGCTCAGCAGGTGGCGGATGCAGTTGAGCCGTGCGCGACGCTTGTCATCGGCCTCGACGGTGAACCAGGGAGCTTCCGGAATGTTGGTATGCAGGAACATGTCGTCTTTGGCCTTGCTGAATTCCACCCAGCGATCCCGGGATTCGAGATCCATCGGGCTGAGCTTCCAGCGGCGGGCAGGATCCTGCAGCCTGGAGCGGAAACGGGCTTCCTGCTCGTCATCACTGACCGAAAACCAATACTTGATCAGGGTGATACCACTTCTGACCAGCATCCTCTCGAACTCGGGGCACGACAACATGAATTCATCCACCTGTTCCGGTGTGCAGAATCCCATCACCCGTTCCACGCCGGCCCGGTTGTACCAGCTGCGATCAAATAGAACAAGCTCCCCGGAGGTGGGAAAGTTTTCAACGTAGCGCTGGAAATACCATTGATTCTTCTGACTGTCAGACGGGGTTCCCAAGGCCACCACATTGCAGCCGCGTGGATTGAGGGGCTCGGTGATGCGCTTGATTGTGCCGCCTTTGCCGGCAGCATCACGGCCTTCAAAGAGGATGACAATGCGATAACCAACATGTTTGATCCAATATTGCATCTTCACCAGCTCCACTTGCAGCCGTTCCAGCTCTTTCTCGTACAACTTTCGATTCAGCTTGGGTTGCTTGCCTTCGGAATGGGCGGAGAAGTCGTCGAGGAACGGCGATGGATGGTAGAGGTCAAGCGAGCCAGCCTTGTTGCGGCCATGCTTGCTCTTGCTGCTGGTGAGATAGTTGGCATTCTTCTTTTTCTTCTTCTTTTTTTTCTCTTTCAAGCCAGTCTTGATCTCATTCTTGTCTGTGGCCTCTTCGGTCGGGTCCCTGTCCAGTTCATTGTCTGCCATGGGGACGAAGTCGATCGGCGGCATTGACCAAGTTAAGCCCCCTGGGCCTTCAGCCGTTGGCCATCGTCGCTACAGCATCTCAAACCCGTCACTATTTGCGTGATCTCGACGGAATCAAGTGGTGTCGTTCGTGTTGTTCTTTCAAGACTTCAGGTCGAACCTGGCAGGCCTGCTCTGAATTCAGAGGCTCTGCTGGATCCTGTCGGGGTGGCCTAGGCAAGTGACGTGGGCAAGAGACTGGAGAAAGATTCGTCATGGCACGGATGTGAGTCTGAAGCTCAGATCCGACGAGTGCTTTGGCTTGCCCGCCCCTCCTTGATCCATGTGTTCCGATGGATGGCTAGCGCCAGATTACAAGATGATGATCAGATTAATCTGCTCTGGAGACGAATTGTGATTGCCATTGCTCGTGATTGATGACATCCACAAGATGGCAAGGATTCAGGAATGGCCTCAACTACAGATAAACCATGGTGCACGAAAGCCAGGGGTTTGACCAATGGCACAAGTCGAATCAGTGGCAGAAGCTCAGACCAGTGTCGAGGAGCGGTGGCTGTCGTGGAGACCTTCGAGCTGGCTGTAGACCGACACCAGCTGATCACGGATGGGCGCCGAATCGGAGATGCGATTCAGCGACAGGAGCATCGATTCGATCTGGGCCTTGCAGTCGATTAGAACGCGGCATTCGGTGCTTCCGGGTTCGTAGGGCATGGAGCTGCGAGAGCTGGAGGCAGGGACACCGCTATCTGAACGCACTCTGCTGATTCGGACTGTCAAAACGACTGCGGTTTTGACAGATGCTCAGCCCCGTCGCTGGGGCCGCCGGCCGGATTCAGGGCGACCTGCTTCGGACCGCCCGCCGCCCCCACCACGGCGGCCACTCGGTGCAGATGATGAAGGCCTGCGGCTGCCTGTGCGGGGTGGGCCGCCCCGGCCCCGGCCGCCGCTCAGATCCAGGGGAGGCGCTGACAGAACCTTGGGTTCAAACCCAGGCACCTCCTGGCGCGGCAGGGCGGTGCCGATCATCTTCTCGATGGCACGCAGCAGCTCATGCTCCTCCGCCGCCACGAGAGACACGGCGTGGCCGTTGTGGCCGGCACGGCCGGTGCGGCCGATGCGATGGACATAGTCTTCCGCCTGGTTGGGCAGATCCAGATTCACCACGTGGGGCAACTGGTGAATGTCGATGCCGCGGGCGGCAAGATCGGTCGCCACCAGAACCCGCAACTCGCCGCTCTTGAATCCCGCCAGGGCCCTGGTGCGGGCCCCCTGGCTCTTGTTGCCGTGGATCGCCGCCGCCGCCATCCCCTCCTGGGTGAGCCGTTCGGCCAGGCGGTTGGCGCCGTGCTTGGTGCGGGAGAACACCAGCACTTGCCGCCAGTCATTGCTGGCGATCAGATGGCAGAGCAGATCCGGTTTCCGCCCCATGTCGCAGGGATGGAGGATGTGCTCCACCGTGGTGGCGGTTCGATTCTCGGGGGAGGCCTGAAGCTGCAGGGGGTTGTGCAGCAACCCCGTGGCCAGTCGGCGGATCGAGGGGTTGAAGGTGGCCGAGAACAGCAGGTTCTGACGCTTGGCCGGCAGCAGGGCCAGGATCTTCTGGATGTCTCGGATGAAGCCCATGTCGAGCATCCGATCGGCTTCATCGAGCACCAGGATCTCGACGCGATCCAGGCGGAGGGCCTTCTGCTGATGGAGATCCATCAGCCGACCCGGCGTGGCCACCAGCACGTCAGTGCCACGCTGCAGACGGGAGATCTGGGGATTCACCTTCACCCCGCCGAAGACCACGTCGGAGCGCAGATCCAGGTAGCGGCCATAGGCGGTCACGCTCTCACCCACCTGGGCGGCGAGTTCGCGGGTGGGGGTGAGCACCAGGGCTCGAACCACGCCGGCCCGGGCATGGGGCCCATGGCGCAGACGCTCCAGCATCGGCAGGGTGAAGCCGGCGGTCTTGCCAGTGCCGGTCTGGGCGGCGGCCATCACGTCGCGGCCGCTCAGCACTGCCGGAATGCAGTCCCGCTGGATCGGCGAGGGAACCCGATAGCCCTTGTCGGCCACTGCCCTCAACAGGGGCTCGCCGAGCCCGAGGGAGTCGAAGTCGACGGCGGGGGGCTCGCCGGTGGAATCGGGAGAGCGCTGCAGGGGAAGCCATTCGTGGCCCATCACCCTAGGGGTTGGGGTCGAGTAGGCCTGGTTGAACAGCTGGCCTTGCCCCGAAGCCGGAAGATCGACTGGAGGCCTGCAACTTGACGGGAGGCCGGCAGACTGCATCGAGGACCTTCGGCCGCCGGTCGTGGCTTCCGGGTCGGCCCACCAGCGCCGGACAGGCAGGCTCCCGATGGAATTCAGCCTTGATGGCGCGTTCTGCTCCTCCACCCTGCAGCTGGGGCTCCTGTCCGAACGGTTCCGGCTGCTGATCGTGACCGGCAATCGGGCCTATGCCCTGGCGCTGGCCACCCATTTCGCCATGGACCCCCATGCCGGGCCGGCGCATCTGGTGGGGATCTGCACCACCACCGCTGAGGCGCTCGAGCATGTGCGGCACGAGGTCGAGCAACCGGACAATCCCGATCTGCTGGTGTTCGTGAGTGAGGTGCTCGAGGATGGTCTGGGCGTTGATCTGGTGCGGATGTTGCGGAGCGCTTCCGGACGGGTACGCACCCTGCTCACCCTCACAACCTGCCACCGCCAACCGATTCGTGAGGCGATCGCCAGTGGCGCCGATGCGGTGGTGAGCCAGGTCGGCACCGGCCCGGCCCTGCTGCTGGAGGCCCTGACCAGCATCGTGGCGGGGAAGCCGTTTCTGGATCCCATCTGCCGCCATCTGCTCGAGGGTGGCGCCCGCAGCCCGCAGGGGGAACTGACCGAGCGTGAGGTGGAGGTTCTGCAGCTGGTGGCCCAGGGGCTCACCAACCGGGAGATGGGACAACGGCTCCACATCGCCGAAACCACGGCGCGCGGTCACGTGCAGGCGATCATCCAGAAGTTGCAGGTGCGCGACCGCACGGCCGCGGCAGCCGAAGGTCTTCGCCAGGGCTACGTGCACTAGGGCTGGCCCCGCACCGCCCTGGCCGATAACCCTTCAGTCGAAGGATGGAATTGGCAGTCGCGCCGACCGACGATCAAGTCACACGGCGAGACGGCAGCGATGGACAGCACGAATAATGCAGCGATGGCCGTCACGGTGGACGGAACCCTCTGGTGGGGCGGCATGAGCGGCGAGCTCCACCTCACCAACACCGGCACCAGCACCTTGAACGGCTGGAGCTTCAGCTTCACCACTTCGGTGCGGCAGTTTCAGGGTTGGAGCATGGACAGCTCCGTGGTCGACAACGGTGATGGCACCTCCACGGTGACCCTGCGTAATGCCCCCTGGAACGCCACCTTGCGGCCGGGCGAGAGCCTCACGTTGAGCTTCAACGCCAGCAGCCCCGAGGGGTTCGCTGTCTCCGGCCCCCTGACCGAGGCCCTGCTGTTCGGTGAGGGATCGACACCGAGCCAGCCCAGCCCGTCCGATCCGATTGTTCCGGATCCAAGGGTTCCGGATCCAACCCCGCCTGAACCCATCGTTCAGCCTCCACCGGCCACAAGCGGCGGCACGGGTGGCCCGGTTGGTGCCGATCGGTGGGGCGATCAGGTGTTCGCGCCCTACGTGGATATGGGTCTTTACCCCGTGCCTGATCTGGACGGCCTGGCCCGTCGCTATGGCGTGGGACTTCTCAACCTCGGCTTCCTGCAGGCCACCCCCAATGGCCAGCTCGGCTGGGCCGGACTGGATGCCCTGGCCCTGGGCAGCGACCACGAGCAGAGCAGCACGATTGCGGCCGAAATTGCCGCCTTGCGGGCGGCCGGTGGGGATGTGATGGTGTCGCTGGGCGGGGCCGCAGGCCAGGGCCTGGCTCAGGCCTATCAGCAGCGGGGCCTGGGGGCTGATGCCCTGGCCGCTTCCTACGGCGAGGCGGTGCAACACCTGGGCTTGCGCCGGATCGATTTCGACATCGAAGGCGCCGCGATCGCGGATCGGGCCAGCCTGGAACTGCGCTGCCAGGCGATTTCCCTGCTGCAGAGCCACTTCCCAGAGCTGGAGGTGTGGTTCACCCTGCCCGTGCTGCCCCAGGGCCTCACCCATGAAGGGCTGGAGGTGGTGAACCTGGCCCTGGAGGCCGGTGTTCGCCTGGCGGGGGTGAATGTGATGGCGATGGACTACGGCGACAGTGCCGCCCCGCCAGCCCTGAAATCGATGGGGGCCTACGCCATCGACGCCGCCGAGGCCACCAAGGGCCAGCTCGATGCCCTGTTCGCAGCCCACGGGCAGAGCTTTGGCTGGGACCAGCTCGGGGTCACGCCGATGATCGGTGTGAACGACGTGACCAGCGAGATCTTCAGCCTCGCCGATGCCGCTCTGCTGGAGACCTTCGCCCGCGACCGCGGCCTGGGTCTGCTGTCGATGTGGTCGCTGGGGCGGGACAATCCCGGCGTGCTCGGCCAGGTGACGGCCACCCACTCCGGTCTGGCGGAGGCGAGCGGCAGTTTTGCCTCCCTCTGGGGCGACTACGGCAGCGATCCGGTGCTGCAGGCAGCGGCCTCAGGGACTGACCCGATCACCGGAACGGATCCCAGTAATGGGCAGGTGCCGATCAACGGAAATCCCAGCACTGTCGATCGCCTGGTGGGCGGCAGCACCACCCAGATCAGCGCCGTCGATGGGGTAGCTGAACGCTTCAGCCTCTCCTACTCCTGGGGCCGGAATCTGGTGCTGCAGCAGTTTGATCCGCTGAACGACCGGATTGATCTGCGTGGGTTCTGGCAGGAAGGCCAGCAGGCCAGCGTGGTGGCGATCGCTGGGGGCAGCCAGCTGCAGCTTCCTTTCAACCAGCAGGTGGTGGTGGTGCCTGGTGTCACGCCGGAGCAACTCGGTGGCGCCCTGGAGATCTGGCGGGGTTGAGCCGCGGCCAGGCTTCAGACAGACGGATTTCTCCAACGGGCCCTGCTGTCTGCTTACAGGTACAGCTGCCGGGCCTGCTCAAGGGTGGCGGCCAGATCGGCATCGCGCAGGTCGAGGGCTTCGCCCCAGCCCGCCGCCGCCAGCCAGGAGCGGAAGCGATCGAGATCCAGCTGCTCCTTGCCCTGGCGCAGGTCGTCGAAGAAGGTTTCCTGGGCCGCCAGCACCCGGAACTTGAGGAACTCCAGCAGGCGGGCGCGCAGGCGAGCGGGCTGGATCACACGGCAGCGCCGCGGATCGAGTCCCAGCTCCATGGTCGTCTCGGGGGCCAGCCCCTCGATCCACGGGGCCAGCACTTCCAGCACGCCGGGCTGTTGTCCATGGCGCTGCTTGGTCTCGGGGTGGGGGTGATAGACGAGGCAGGTGAGGGGCTCGGCTGCATGCGGAGCTGCACCTGAAGGGGCAGCCGGAAGCCGCAGCTGTCCCCACCAGAAGGAGAACGTTTCCGGTTGGTGCAGCTCGCTCCAGCGCAAATGCTCCACCTGCGCATCCGGCTTCTGCAGCCTCCACTCACCCGGGGTCACATCGAGGTTGAGGGTGCCGGGATGGAACGGGGACAGATCGATCCCGTGTTCGGCAAACAGGGGCGCCTGGGTGGCGATCGTGCCGGCGGGATAGGGGCTGCCCGTGCCCTGCCCGGAGGCCACGCCATAGCCCCGCCGCAGGATGACGCGATGCCAGCTGAGCGGATCGGGCAACGCGTCAGGTGGCGGTGTAGTGGGCACAGCGATCACAGGGGCCTTCCGGGAGCACGGCGCAGCGCAGCAGGGGCGTGCGGGCATTGAAGCGGCAGGAGGGGTCACCGATCACCCAGCGGCCCTGCCACCAGCGGGCATCGGCGGGCTGGCTCTGGGCCTTCACCTCCAGGGCGATGGACGCCAGCTCGTAGCGGCCGTTGCGCAGTTGATAGCGGTGCCGGCGTTGCAGCACCAGAAAGCTGGTCTCTCCGCAGGTGATCCAGCGGCCCGGTTGGGGGATGTCGCTGAGCTCGGCCACCTCCAGCCGATCCAGCAGCCGGTCACTGCCGATCTGGCGCAGCTCCACCCGCAGGCGGCTGGCGGGCTCAGAGTCGGCCATGGCCGCTGTCGTCGAGGTCGAGGCTTCCGGCGTCGAGGCTGCCTGTCTCCAGGGCGGCGACGGGGCGGCGCGCCGAGAAGCCCCAGGCGAACAGCAACCCCACCACGATCAGCAGCGACCATTCCGGCGGCACCACCTGGGGCACGGCCAGCCGCAGCAGCAGGCGGATGCCCACCAATCCCACCGCCAGGTAGCCGGCCGTCTCCAGATGGCGGAACACCCCCAGCCAGCGGATGAACAGCTCGGCGGTGAGCCGCAGGGCGATCACCCCCAGAACGCCGCCGAGCATCACCAGCCAGAGCCGATCACTCACGGCCACTGCCGCGGCAACGCTGTCGAGCGAGAAGGCCAGGTCCGTCAGGGCCAGGGTGGCCACCACCGAGCCCAGGGAGGCGTGGTGATGCTGGTGACCTGTGGAGGGGTGGGAGCCATGGGTTGTCAGGGCCTCAGGCGTGGCTCCCCCCTCAGACTCTTCCTCGTCGTTGTCTTCATTGAGGCCGAGCAGCTGGCTGCCGCTCAGCCAGAGCAGATAGCCGGCCGCCAGGAGCTGCAGGGGCCAGAAGTCGAGCACCCATTCCGCCGCGGCGATCAGGCCGAGACGGAACACCAGAGCCAGGAGCAGGCCCAGGTTGAGGGCCTTTTCCTGGCCTGCCCGATCGCCCACCCGGCGGGAGATGGCGGCCAGGGCGATGGCGTTGTCGGCCGAAAGCACCGCTTCGAGGGCCAGCAGCAGCGGCAGCAGCAGCAGCACCTCGCCCCACTGATCCGCCGACGCCAGTAATGGGGTGATCGACTCGATCGACTCCGCTTCCATTGCGCTTCCCGGCGACCGCAGCGGGGCCTGAAAGAGCCACTCTAGAAACGCGCCTTCCCCTTTCCGCTTCGATGTTGCTCGAGGTCCAGCTGGTCCACGCTGAAGTGGGCGCCCGGGTGGTGCGGGCCCATGCCGTTGCCGCTGGCGTGCCCCTGGGCAGCGCCCTGGGGGAAGGAGCCACGGCCGAAGAGGCGGAAGACCGGGCCCGCGCCCGCCTGCTGGCCCAGATCGGGCCCCTGGCTGTTGCCACCGCAAAGCCTCGGCAGGATTCGAGCGCTCCATCCGGCCCTGTCGATCCCTCGCACGCCCCCGGTCGGTCCAGGTCCGATCCGGCTGCGCCCGTTCGGATCCCCGAGCCAGCCAGCCTGGAAACTCCAGAACCAGGGGAACCCAAACCTGAACCTGCCGCCGAGTCTGAAGTCCTCTCTGAACCCGCCGCCGTACCCGCAGGCCAATCCGAACCTGAAGCCCCCCCCGAGCCCGCCGGCGAACCGGAGTCCGTCGCCGAACCGCCGCCGGATCCGGAAGACTGGAGCTCCGAGCTGGCCCGGCTCGATCTCGCCCTGCAGCGTATGGGTTGGAAGCGGGAGCAGGAAAGCCTCTACCTGGAGAGGGCTTTCGGCCATCCCAGCCGCAGCCGCCTCACCACCTACGCCGATCTGATCGCCTACCTGCGGGCGGTGGAGAGTCTGGGAATGCCCTGCGATCCAGCGGTCGCGCCGCTGCCGCTGCGCCGCCGCGATCTGCTCAGCCAGTGCGATGGCTTGCTGCAGCTGCTGGGCTGGGATGCCCAGCGGGGGCGCCGCTTTCTGGAGGAGCAGTTCGGCCGTGGCAGCCGCCAACAACTCAGCGATGAGGAACTGCTGCGCTTCAACATGCTGCTGGAAAGCGCGATGCTCGAGCAGGCCGCGAGCTGAGCGAGACACCAGGCCTGGCTCAGCTCAGACAGTGGCTCAGCTCAGGCAGTGGCTTTCGACCAGGGCGGTGCCGAGTTCGAGATGGTGCTGGTTGGCGTAGGCCTCCCGTTCCAGTTCCTGCTCACTGGCTGAGGCATTTTCATAAATCGGCTCATCCAGGTTGCGTTCCAGGCGCGCATCCATGCGCGTGGTCAGCCCCAGAGGCCGCGGCGCCGCGCGCAGATTGCCGTTTCCGCAGCTCTGGGCGACGTGAATCGCCTCGTGGTTGAGCACCTTGGCAAATTCAGCACTGCCCTTCTCCACCACGTCCGGGCGGATGCGCAGGGTGCCGGCCCTGGGATCCCACTCGCCTGCAGCCCCCTGCTTGTGGGGCCGCACCAGATCGATGCGCACCTGAGCCCGCTCCAGGGTGTCGAGCAACGCCACGATGGCGTTGCGCTCCCGCAGGAAGCTGGGGGGACGATCGATCAGGTCCTGGATCTCGGCGATCGAGAGCTCCGGATCGCCGCTGCGGCGCTTGTAGAGGTAGCGGGTGCCGCCCTCGGGCAGGGCTTCGGCGCGGGGAATCCACTCCTGATCGGCAGCGGCCAGCTCGTCCATCAACTGGGCGCGGGCCTGGGGATCCAGACCGGCCGGACCCTCCTCTACCCGGGCGTCGAGGGCGGCGCTGGTGCCGATGGCCTGGTCGGGCCCGAGCAGCCGCGGCAGGGTGAGTGCTCCGAGGCCCAGCAGCAGCAGGGTTCCGGCCAGCATGGGCCAGGGGCCTGAGGAGGCCAATCGCACCAGCGGCTGGCCGCAGCGGCCGCAGAGCAGGATGCCGTCAGCGCGGCGGTGGGCCCGCAGGGGCTGGGTTTGGCAGGCGGGACAGCGGTAGACGGCCAGGACCGGAACCGGCGCGCTTGCCGGACTCGCTCGCTCCAGTCTGGCCAGCCACAGGCCGGCAGTGCCGCCGCAGCAGCTGCAGGCTCAGATCGAGCTGGTTGTGGTTGGCGTAGGCCTCCTGTTCCACGATCCGTTCGCTGGGCGAGGCCTTGGCATAGACGGGGTGGGACAGCTGGCGATCGAGGACCGCAGAGGTGGGCTTCGGCAGGCCGAGCGGTTTCGGCATGGCGCGCAACTGGCCGGTGCTGCAACTCTGGGCCACATGGATCGCCTCGTGGTTGAGCATGCGCGCGAAGCTGCGGCTGCCCCGGTTGGCGGCGTCCGGCCGGATGCGCAACACGGCCGTCTTCGGTTCCCACTCCGCCAGGGCGCCGCTCTTGCGCGGTGGGCCCAGCACCAGCGTGACCCCCACGCGACGCAGGGTCTGCAGCAGGGCGGTGATCACGGCCCGTTCTCTGTCGTACTGCGGCGGATTGGCAACCAGACGGCGCAACTGGCTCGCCGTGAGCGGCGCCTCGCCGGGTTCCTTGAGGTAGGTGATGGCGACCCCGCCGCCGGGCCCGGGGATGGGGGTGATCCGCGGCCTGCCGCGCTGATCCCCCTGATCCAGCTGGCGAAACAGCAGCGGCTCGTGGCTGGGGGTGAGGGCGGCGTCCTGGGGCCGAAGGACTGGGGCGGCAGCGGCCAGGGGCAACCAGGAGCCGCTGAAGCCCAGGCCGGCTGCCAGCAACGGGGCCAGAGCCAGCAGCGATCCTGCGAGTGCAGCAGCTCCAACGCCACCCCTGGCCCCTTCAGGGCAGCCGGCAGGGCAGCGCCAGGCGAATCGGTAAGCGGTTCGGATCACGTCCTCCAGGCTGCCCCGCCCACGCCCACCTGGCCAGAGCCTCCTCGGGCCGCAATTCCCGCCACCGGTTGCGAAGATCTGGGGCCGTTCGCCCCAGCTCCCGATGCCGCTCACCGCCCTGGTGCGTCAACTGCAGCAGGCGACCCTCACCGGTGAGGTGCTGGAGCGCAGCAAACGGCCCCAGCGGCTGCGGCTGAGCGGTGCCGGCCGGGCGGCGCGGGCCCTGGTCAGCAGTGCCCTGGCGGGGGCCGCCGACGCGCCGCTGCTGGTGGTGGTGCCCACCCTGGAGGAAGCAGGCCGCTGGGCGGCACTGCTGGAGCTGATGGGCTGGGGCAGCTGCCAGCTCTACCCCACCAGCGAGGGCAGCCCCTACGAGCCGTTTGACCCCACCAGTGAGATCACCTGGGGGCAGCTGCAGGTACTCAGCGAACTACTGGATGGGGCGGAACAGGGGGCGAAGCCTGGCAACGTCCGTCGCCTCGCCATCGTCGCCACGGAGCGGGCCCTCCAGCCACACCTGCCACCGCCCGAGGCCCTCAGAGCCGAGTGCCTGAGCCTGCGCAAGGGCGACACGGTCGATCTCGAGGCGCTTGCCGTAACGCTGACACGCCTGGGTTACGAGCGGGTGCCCACGATCGAGCAGGAGGGCAGCTGGAGCCGCCGCGGCGACATCGTCGATGTGTTTCCGGTGAGCGCCGAGCTGCCGGTGCGGTTGGAGTTCTTCGGCGAGGAGCTGGAGAAGCTGCGGGAGTTCGATCCGGCCTCGCAGCGTTCCCTCGATGGCATCGCCGTGGTGCGGCTCACCCCCACGGGCTATGGCCCGCTGATCGCCGAGGCCCTGCGCGAGTCGATGCCCGATGGGCTGGAGCAGCTGCTCAGCCCCGAGGCCACTGAGCAGTTGCTGGAGGGTGGCACGCCGGAGGGGATGCGGCGCCTGCTGGGCCTGGCCTGGGAGCGACCCGCCTCCCTGCTCAGCTATCTGCCGGCCAACACCCTGATCGCGGTGGATGAGCGGCGCCATTGCCTCTCCCATGGCCAGCTCTGGGTCGACCACGCCGGCGACCACTACCGCGATGTCTGCGAGGAGCTGGCGCGGGCCTCGGGCGACACCGATGCCGCCGCCATCGCCGCCCTGCTGCCGCCGCTGCTGCACCGCCCGCCGCTTGAGGCCCTGGAGCAGACCGAGGGCTTCGCCGGCTTCGATCTGGCGGAACTGCACGAGACCGACAACCACCCCAACAGCTTTGATCTGGCCAGCCGCTCGGTGCCGGCCTACCCCAACGCCTTCGGCAAGCTGGCGGGCCTGGTCAAGGGCTTTGTCGCCGAGAAGGCACGGGTGTGGCTGCTCTCGGCCCAGCCCAGCCGCGCCGTGGCCCTGCTGGAGGAACACGACTGCCCCGCCCGCTTCGTGCCCAACCCGGCCGACTTTCCGGCCATCGATCGGTTGATCGAGCAGCACACCCCCGTGGCGCTCAAGACCCGGGGCACCGCCGAGATCGAGGGCCTGCAATTGCCGGCCTGGAAGCTGGTGCTGATCACCGATCGCGAGTTCTTCGGCCAGCACGCCCTGGCGGCCACGGGCTATGTGCGCCGGCGCCGCAAAGCCGCCAGCCGCACGGTCGACCCCAACAAGATGCAGCCTGGCGATTTCGTGGTGCACCGCAACCACGGCATCGGCCGCTTCCTCAAGCTGGAAAAGCTGGCGATCAGCGGTGAATCACGCGATTACCTGGTGGTGCAATACGCCGATGGTTTGCTACGTGTTGCCGCCGATCAGCTGGGCAGCCTCGGCCGTTATCGCGCCACCAGTGACAACCCGCCGGATCTGAACCGCATGGGCGGTGTGGCCTGGACCAGGGCCAAGGAGCGGGCCCAGAAGGCGATCCGCAAGGTGGCGCTTGATCTGGTGAAGCTCTACGCCGAACGGCACCAGGCCCCGGGGTTTGCCTTCCCCGCCGATGGCCCGTGGCAGAACGAACTCGAAGACTCCTTCCCCTATGAACCCACCCCCGATCAGGTGAAGGCGATCGCGGACGTGAAGCGCGACATGGAGCAGTCCAAACCGATGGATCGCCTGGTCTGCGGCGACGTGGGCTTCGGCAAGACCGAGGTGGCGATCCGCGCCATCTTCAAGGCCGTCACGGCAGGCAAGCAGGTGGCGATGCTGGCCCCCACCACGGTGCTGGCGCAGCAGCACTGGCGTACCTTGAGTGAGCGCTTTGCCCCCTATCCGCTCAAGGTCAGCCTGCTGAATCGTTTCCGCACCACCACCGAACGCAAGGCGATCAGCGAGGGTCTGGCCGCCGGCACCGTCGATGTGGTGGTGGGCACCCATCAGCTGCTGGGCAAGGGCACCCGCTTTCAGCAGCTGGGCCTGTTGGTGGTGGATGAGGAGCAGCGTTTCGGGGTGAATCAGAAGGAGAAGATCAAGGCGCTGCGGAAGGATGTGGATGTGCTCACCCTGTCGGCCACGCCGATCCCCCGCACCCTCTACATGAGCCTCTCAGGTGTCAGGGAAATGAGCCTGATCACCACACCGCCGCCGATGCGTCGCCCGATCAAGACCCATCTGGCCTCCCTGGATGAAGAGGCGGTGCGCAGTGCCATCCGCCAGGAACTGGATCGCGGTGGCCAGGTGTTTTATGTGGTGCCGCGGGTGCAGGGGATCGAGGAGGTGGCCGCCCAGCTACGGGTGATGCTCCCCGGGTTGCGGCTGCTGGTGGCCCACGGCCAGATGGCGGAGGGGGAATTGGAGAGCGCCATGGTGGCCTTCAATGCCGGTGAAGCCGATCTGATGCTCTGCACCACGATCGTGGAGAGCGGTCTGGATATTCCCCGCGTCAACACGATCCTGATCGAGGATGCCCACAAATTCGGTCTGGCCCAGCTCTATCAGCTGCGCGGCAGAGTGGGGCGCAGCGGCATCCAGGCCCACGCCTGGTTGTTCTATCCCGGTGATGCGTCCCTCAGTGAAGCGGCGCGGCAACGGCTGCGGGCGATCCAGGAATTTGCCCAGCTCGGCAGTGGCTACCAACTGGCCATGCGCGACATGGAGATCCGCGGCGTGGGCAATCTGCTGGGGGTGGAGCAGAGCGGCCAGATGGAAACGATCGGCTTCGATCTCTACATGGAGATGCTGCAGGAATCCCTCGCCGAGATCCAGGGTCAGGACATCCCTGCCGTGGACGACACCCAGATCGATCTACCGATCACCGCCTTCATTCCAGGAGACTGGATCACCGAGAACGACGAGAAGATGGCGGCCTACCGGGCGGCGGCCGATTGCTCCAGCCAGGAGGCCCTGGTGGAGCTGGCCGCTGGCTGGGTCGATCGCTATGGCGCCATTCCGGCACCGGTGATCTCTCTGCTGCAACTGATGAAGCTGAAGCTGCTGGCCAGATCCTGCGGCTTCTCGCGGATCAGATCCGAAAAGCCCAACATCGCCCTGGAAACGCCGATGGAGGAACCCGCCTTCCGGCTGCTGCGTCAGGGTCTGCCCCAGCACCTGCATGGCCGGCTGGTCTACCAGGCCGGCAGTGGCAGCACGGCCAAAGTGTTGGCCCGCGGCTTGGGTGTATTGCCGATGGACAAGCAGCTGGAGCAACTGATGGAGTGGCTGAACCAGATGGCTGCCCAGATTCCCGGGGCGGACGGCCTCACCGACACCGAGCGGGCCGCCCAGATCAAGGCCCAGAACCAGGCGGTGCTGAGCCTCTGAGTTCGGAGGAGGAGAAGGGGTGCGATGAGGATGGCAGAGACCTCATCGCACCCCTGATGTTCAGTCAACTCCTGCCCGCCTCGAAGGCGTCCACGGCTCTGATGCAGCGATTGCGTCTGATTCTCAATTATCAGAACGATGTTTTCCCCCCACAGTTTCGTCGTGACAAGCTGATCTTTCTGCCGATCCCTGGCAGCGGCGGTGATCTGTTCCTCGATGCCTATCTCGGATTTCAGATCAGGCCCCTGACCGTGGAACAATGCTTTCGCTGCGATCGCCTATTCTTCAGTTCAGCCTTCGTGTATGCCTTTGTTCGTCATCCGATCGATCGCTTCCTCGTGTCTTTGCGCCGTGTTGAAGCGGGCCAGCTGATGGGTGTCGATCAGATGGCGCTTCGCTGCGAACTCGCCCGCCTGGGGACTGGAGCCGAGGCCATTGCCACCAACCTGTCTGCCGAGGGTCCGTTGCTGGAGCATGCCCTGTTCCGGCCTCAGCACAGCTTTCTGCAGTTCAAAGAGAAGCTCTATGTCGATCGTGTGTTCAAGGCGGAGACGTGGAAACAAGACCTGGCCCTGCTGCAGCAGATCACGGGCATCCAGCTTCGCGAGCCCGATCCCCGTCTGGTGGATACTGCCTTTTCCATTGACGAGCGTTCCACTGTCCTTGGTGAGTCGGCGATCGCCAACCTGCGTAGGCTCTATGCCAGAGACTTCGAACTGTTTGGTTATTGCTGATCTGTTTGAGCTCGGTCTGTCTTTCTCTGATCTGTCTTTCCTTGGTCTGTCTGTATCTGTTTCATCGACGAAACTATCGTGCACTCTTCTTGATATCTGGAATGGATAATCTTGCTTCTCACAGGGTCGCCCAGCACATCTTTGCTGAGATCAGAGATCGACCCTATGCATGGGCAGTGTCGCCTGGAGTCCAGGCCAATAACTGCTATGTCAAGGGGATCGAGTTACTTCAGCGTCTGGGGATTCTGGGATATGCCGTGCGTGGACGTGTCGGGGAGATGTCTTTTGGTGATGTCATCCCAAAACGGATTCAGAGATTGCATCCCAGCGCATTCCCGCCAACCCATTTCTGGATCGAGGTGTGGCTGGATGGCCATTGGCATCGTCTTGATTGCAGTGTTGATCCACCGCTCGCAACAGCAGGTTTGGTTGTGAATCAGTGGGGCAGCAATCAGACTTGCTTCGATCTCACGAAAATCTATTCTCAGGCAGAAGTGATTGACTATCAGGTGCAATGGAAAAATCAGGATCTTCTGCGTCGCTACTTTGTCATGGTTGCGCCGTTTGCCCGCGCCTTGAATCTGTGGTTTGAACATGTGCGGCTCCATGCTGATGCCAAGGCCACAGTGCCAAGGGCGTCTTGGCCTTCTTGGAACTCTTCGCAGCAGTCATTGAAGCAGTCATCTCAACAGTCGACGCGAAAGCCATCAAAACAAGCCTGAGGTGGTTTGCCTATCTTGTTTTCAGATCGTGCAGGATGGTGGTGCTCTTTGATTGCTGGCGTGATCTCTCCAGGGCGAAATGGTTGCATCAAGGTGAGATCGTCATACCGCCATCAAGTGGCAGCGAAACGCCATGAATAAAGTCTGATGCAGCGCTGGCAAGGAACAGGGCAACATTGGCCACCTCCTCGGGCTCGCCAAAGCGATGCAGGGGAATCCGCTTCTCTTTTTGTTTTCTCTGTTCTTCCATGGCCGCTTGATCCCAGATCGCGTGGCCCATATCGGTGAGGATCACGGTTGGGCAGATGGCGTTCACCTGAATGTTGTGTGGTCCCCATTCAACAGCCATGGTTCGTGTGAGCTGATTCAGTGCCGCTTTAGATGCGGCATAGGCGCTCAGGCCCGGTGTTCCGACAAACGCCCCGATTGAAGAGATGTTCACGATCTTTCCCCGTCCTCTCTCGATCATCTGAGGTATAAGGGCTTGAGAAAGAAGCAAGACTGGTCGCAGATTCAACGCGAAGGTGTCGTCCCACTCCTGCGGCGACGTCTCCAACAGCGGTTTGACTTTGGCGATGCCTGCATTGTTGACCAGAATATCCCAAGCCGGCCAGAGTGCCAAGGCTATCTCTCCTGCTCGCTGCGCTCCTTCGACACATGACAGGTCTGCAGTAATCACATCGCAATGGCGCTGTCTGGCTTCCACAAGCCGCTTGGTGTTGTTCAGCCCTTCGGTGTTTCTGCCGATTACTCCGATATCGGCCCCGGCTTCGGCAAACTTTTCAGCGATTGCAGCGCCGAGACCCTTGGATCCGCCGGAAATTAATGCTCTCTTGCCGTCAAGTCTGAAATCTTTCATTCTCAAACACTCTTTGGCCAAGCCTAGCCCAATTTGCCTTGCCGACTTGAAATCTAGCCAGAAGAGGTCTGTTCGCCAAGCTTTCTCTTCGGATTCTCGACAATCATTGTCACGCGCCCTGAGCTCTGTGGGTAAATCTGCTAGGAAACCGAATCAGATCATCGGGTGTGCAGAATTTAGGGCACCACGAAAAATACCGATTTACCTTGGAAGCAGCGATTGAGACTCATGTACTGGCCGGCGTCGGCATTGGCCAATGGTCGCGACAAGGCCGATTTTTCGTGGTGCCCTTTATTCTTTCCACCATTCCATCCATGGAGTTGATCGTGTACCTCGCCGTAGAGTGTGATGAGATTGTCGACACTGTCGGCAAGGTTTCTGTATTGCTGCTTTGAGTATAGATGATGAGGCTCGAGATTTAGCTTGTCCTCTTTATTGCGGTCTCGAAAAGTGATCTGACAGGTTTTCTTGCCACGTTGCTTGTCGAGTATACAAGCTCGTTCAAATCTGGCCTGTCGCTGAGCCTCTGCGCTGGCAAGCATCTTGATCGTCTTATTTCCCGTCACCTTGACAGCCTGACACCAGAGCTTGCGCTCCTTGGACGATAGCTTGTTATCTCGATCCTCGGCGAGTCGGCTGACACTACGAATGGTGGAATAGCGCACTCCATCCTCGTCGCGAAAGCCAATCTTCTGTCGCATCTGGCTGGCAACCTGTAGCTCCTGAAAGGAGCGGTTCAGGCGAGCGAGGCTGGTTCCAAGAATTTTTGTGGTATCTGGCTTCAAGAGATAGTTACACTTGGATCACACCAGCAGCGAATAACTCTGTTCAGGAGAAAGTTCCTGCCTCAGAGGTTGACGAGGGGACCTGTTCAGAATGTCCAGTTCGCCTCAACTGGCTATGGACCGCATATAACTGAGCTCGTGATCATGCTTTTGGCTTAACCATGGAGGCATCTTGATTCTTCCAGAGACGTTGTAAGTGCCAATTCTAAAGCATCCGGTAGCGGCGGTATTTACGACCAGAGATCTGAGATTTGATTAAATACAACTTCGCCTATCTGCTGCCCAAGCAGGAGCCCACCCTGGTTTGCATCGTCAAAATGAATGCCACCATAAATACGAGAAATCCCTGATTCCAGCCAGGCGTCTTGCCATGTAGCCCAGGAAAGTGTAATCGGGATATTCTTTGACTTCTCAATTAGTGATGTTGTGGTCACAGAGGCGCCAAAATATGCGTTGCCAGTGATAAGATCGATGATCTTTCCAGCGGCAGAGGAAAAAGTACTGTGCCCAGATACAAATTCGGCAAAAGGCGGAGAGTATCCTGCTCCAAGTGTCTGATACGTTTCCCAATCGACGCCATTGATAAGCTCTCGCTGCTGTGTCTCCCTAGAGTAGGCAAAGACTTGAATTCCAGGAGCCAGTAAATCCTCGTCGCGTAGCAGGCCAAGACGACTGAGTTCTGTGATCGCTGATTGAGGCCGAGCATAATCAGTCTCTGTCTTTAAGCCCCAGGCGGCCACCCCAGCCGAATGAAGGGCTTGTCCGATGGCAAAGAAGAGGCGTGCGTCTTCGCTTCGATTGTTATCGTTTAGCTCGGATGCAAATCTGCCGAATTCCATCCATGTGCCAGGCGGGAAGCCGGTTCCTGCTCCATCCTCCCAGAACTCTGCAATCAGCTTTTCCTCTTGCGTAAGATTTGCGCTGGCGTCGACAACGCGCTGAGCCTGAGCGATGAACCTGGGGTTAATCAGTGTACCTATGAGCTCAGTGGTAATGGGCTGGGTTTGTCCATCATAAAATATTGTCCCTTTGGCCAAGTCATATGAAGCGCCATCAACAAGTAAGAAAGGCTCGGGCCGTGAAACACTATCCTTGAGAGCATCCAGCTTTTTCCCGCCAAGAATCTGGCGTACATCTCCCCACTGCGGCGTCAAGAATGTTTGCAAGCCACTGGATGGATCTCCACCTACACGGTACTCGGGGCTCCAGCGATCTATGACCCGAATCTCTGTTGGCCCGCCATTCACGGACTCGTAATTGACAGAAACAGTAGAGCCGTCGTTGGCATAAAAATCATTGACGCGGACTGCAATCTTATTGCCAAGCTTGCGTGCCTTCGCATCTAACTTGGATGGAATTGATTTTAGAATACTTGGCAGTGATAGCTCAATCAGCGGCGCTGAGTCGGGAGCTTGCGCAAGCATCGTTGCGCCTGCTGCGTAGGCAGTTACATTGTCTATGAACTTTTCACGGAGTTCATCGCTTAGATCTTTGGTGAATTTTAAGGCTTGACGCTCAAGTAGTCGGTCCGACTTCTTCGATCCTAGGCTTGTGAAACTATTGGGGTCAAAAAGTTGATCAGCTTCGTAAAATGCCGAGCCTGCTGCTGCATAGAAGCGTGCCGCAATTGTCGGTCCGATGAGGCCGTCTATCTTGACGGTCTTCGATGCAACCGCTTCGGTCGCTAGATGTGCGAGTTCGAAGATGACGGTCGTATTGCCATCTGTGCTTACTGTTTCGGTGTTAAGGGTAGGGGAGTCGAGATCAACCCGCTGCAGGATTGGTGTCGAGACTTCTATCTTGTCGAGGGCGCGCCTTTCTGAGTTCGACACAGTTCCAAGATATGGGCACCACGAAAAATACCGATTTACCTTGGAAGCAGCGATTGAGACTCATGTACTGGCCGGCGTCGGCATTGGCCAATGGTCGCGACAAGGCCGATTTTTCGTGGTGCCCATATGATATGACGAGTTTTCAGTCTAACCCATCGTGGTCCCGAACCATCTCTTGGGCCTGAATCGGCTAGAAGTCATCTGACTTTATTCAGGGCTGATCGCCTGAGCTGGTTCTCGCCAGCCCAGCAATGGCAGCAAGCCCTTGATGTCGTGCGACAACGCGGCCAGGTCTTCGATGATCGACCAGAACCCATCGAAGCGCAGCGCATCCATCGTCAGGCTCCTGAGCGTGGCCATGATCTGAACGCCGTTGTCCTCGCGGTCGTGTTGGGCGCCTTTCTGTCGCTGGGTATCGCGAGACCGGTGCCAGCTGTTCTCCATGTTCCGGCGATCACAGACCTGCTGCGGCAAGGCCCCGGCACCGACGAACCGGTAGCAGAAACTGCCCTGGCTCATCCACGGCATCCACTGCTCGCCTCACCTGCTTCCAGATCGCTGGTGTCTACATCCAGCAGCTCCGCAGAGGCGGCCAGCTGCTGGACCATGCAGGGGGGCGTTGCAGCACAACAGGCAATCCTAATAATGCCGGAAATGCCAAGCTTCCGATGCAGGAAGACGTGGGTTTTGATGCAGCCAAGAACGAGACGGCATAGGCGTCTCGTCTGGGCACCAGCTTCTACTCCCTCTTCTGTTCCCAATCACTCCTGCTTCTCACGGGCGGCCGTGGCGAGTTTCTGACCCCCTGTGGCTCAGCAGCTCGGTCTTCACCGTCTCATCGGTGATGTCGTTCCATTCCAGAACCCCCTCAGGTTGCTTTGTTGCCTGCAGATCCGCCCCTCCCAAGGCCGTGAGCGGCCCCAGGATTGTCCTGAAGCTCGGCAGCGTCGCTGAGGTGGCTCCTGACGGTCGTGGTCAACGGGGGCACTGCCCTGTCTCCAATGATCCCAGCAGGATTGGGGGCCGACAAGCTTGATGTGCCCTGCAACGGCTCAGAACCCGTTCTCGACCACCAGCTCCTCCAGCGGCAGCTGGCCGGGCTTCGGCCAAGGCTCCTGGGTGCCCTTGCCGATCGCCACCATCGGCCCCATCACGTGGTCTGCCGGCAGGCGGATCCGCTCGGCCAGTTTCTCGATCTCGAAGCCGATCATCGGACAGCTCTGATAGCCCATGCCGGTGGCAGCCAGCATCAGGGTCTGCATCGCCAGGCCGATCGAGCGCTGGGCTTCATCGCGCTGCAGCCACTCCCTTCCTTCATGGAACGGCCCCATCCAGCCCACCAGCAGATCGGCCACCGGCTTGGGAGCCTCTGCCCAGTAGCGCTGCGGCTGCTTGCTCCAGGCCTTGACGTCGGCGGTGAACAGCACCAGCAGCGAAGCATCGGTGATCTGGGCCTGGTCATTGCCGTAGTCCTTGCGGATCGTGGCCCGCAGCGCTGGATCGCGCAGGATCACAAACCGCCAGTGCTGGATGTTGAAGCTGGTGGGCGCCTGGATAGTGGCCTCGAGCAGCTTCCGTTCGTCCTCCGCGCTAGAGGCGATGGCTGGGATCGAAGTGCTTCACGGCTCGCCGCGCGTAGATGGCGTCGATCACGTCCATGGCGTTGGGGGGGGGGGGCAGGTCTCGTTGGGCAGACCCTAATCAGGCTTCACGATCGGGTCTCAACGGAGACCGCCACCGTTGGGTTCCCGCTGTGGTGGCACCAGTGCAGGCGCATTACTCCGGTTCACTGCCGGCGGCGGCGCCCCGCTCGGCCACAAAGTGGCCCTCCAGCGGCTCGGCGCTGATCCCCTCGATCTCACGCAAATAGCGGGCCAGGCCATCGGCCTTGCCATGGGTCACGTACACCTGCCGGGCGCCAGTGTCTTTGACCGTGCGCACCAGGCCGTCCCAGTCGGCATGGTCACTCAGCACGAAGCCGCGTTCGAAGCCCCGGCGCCGCCGGGCGCCCCGTACTGCCATCCAGCCGCTCACGAAGGCCGTCTGGGGCAGTCGGAAGCGCTTCATCCAGGCTGAACGATGGGCGGCCGGTGGCGCGATCACCAGCCGGCCCGCCAGGGAATCACCTCGTGGGATCGCGCTCACCGGCTGGGTGGGTGGCAGCGCCACGCCCGCCTCCCGGTAGGCCGGCATCAGGGCCTGAACGGCGCCGTGCAGCAGCACCTCCTCGCCCATGCCGATGGCGTGAAGTTCCGCCAGGATCCGCTGGGCCTTGCCGAAGGCATAGGCGAACAGGATGGATGGGCGATCTGGAGCGGCCTGCCACCACCGCTGGATCTGGGCGGCCAGCTCGGCGCCGGGGCGCCAGCGATAGATCGGCAGGGCGAAGGTGGCCTCGGTGATGAACACATCGGCCTGCACCGGCTGGAACGGCTGGCAGCTGGGATCGGCGCAGCGCTTGTAATCGCCGCTCACCAGCCAGCGTTCGCCGCCGGCCTCCAGGCGCACCTGGGCCGAACCGAGCACATGGCCGGCGGAATGGAACGACACCCGCGCCGCGCCGATCTCCAGCTCCTGGTCGTACTCGACGCGGTTCAGCTGGATCCCGGCGCCAAGTCGCTGCCGCAGGATCGCCTCACTGGCGCCGATCGCCCAGTATTCGCCGCAGCCGGGGCGGGCATGGTCGGCATGGGCGTGGCTGATCAACGCCCGCGGCACCGGTCGCCAGGGATCAATCCAGGCCTGGGCCGCCGGGCAGTACAGCCCCTCGGGGGTGAGCTGCAGCAGACCATCCGGCGGCAGGGGCATGGAGCTGACCGAACAGGGCGCTGGCGCGACCACCGCATCCTGGCGATGCCGCGCCGTTGACGGCGCGCTGCAGCCCCTCTAGCCATGGACTAACTGATGCAGCAGGCCCATGGCGCTCGAGGCCTTTCGCGAGGAACTGGCGAGCACGGCGGCCGCCCTGGCCGCTCCAGGCACCGGTCTGCTGGCGGCCGATGAATCCACCGGCACGATCGGCAAGCGCTTTGCGGCGATCGGTGTGGAGAACACCGAGGAGCATCGCCAGGCTTACCGCACCCTGCTGGCCACCGCCCCCGGCCTGGGCGACGCGATCAGCGGCGTGATCCTCTACGAGGAAACCCTGTTTCAGGACGCCCCGGACGGTGGCTCGATCCTCGATCTGTTCAAGGCCCAGGGTCTGGTGCCGGGGATCAAGGTCGATCAGGGGGTGGAGCCCCTGGCCGGCGGGCTGTCCGGTGAGAGCTGGTGCACCGGCCTCAAGGGTCTGCAGGAGCGGGCCGCCCGCTACTACGAGCGCGGTGCCCGCTTCGCCAAATGGCGCGCGGTGCTGCGCATCAGCGCCGATGGCTGCCCGTCGGAGCTCTGCGTGCGCGAGAACGCCTGGGGGCTGGCCCGTTACGCCCGCACCGTGCAGGAGGAAGGACTGGTGCCGATCGTGGAGCCCGAAATCCTGATGGACGGCGACCACGACATCGAGACCACCGCCGCGGTGCAGGAATGGGTGCTCCGCCTTGTCTACGAGGCCCTGGCGATCAACGGCGTGTTCCTTGAGGGCAGTCTGCTGAAGCCGTCGATGACCCTGCCGGGCATGGGCTGTGCCCAGGCCCCCAGCCCCGAGCAGGCCGCCGACTACACCCTGCGCACCCTGGAGCGGACCGTGCCCGCCTGCGTCCCGGCGATCCTGTTCCTCTCCGGTGGATTGAGCGAAGAGGAAGCCAGCCTCTACCTCAACGCCATCAATGCCGCCGCCGATCGGGCTCCCTGGCATCTGGGCTTTTCCTATGGCCGGGCGATGCAGCAGTCGTGCCTGAAGCACTGGGCCGGCGTTGACATCGAGGCCGGTCATGCGGCCCTGCTGACCCGGGCTCGGGCCAATGGGGAGGCGGCCCGTGGGATCTATGTGACAGGTTCGCAGCCCTCTGATGGCACGTCGCTGTACGTGGCCAACTACAGCTACTGAGCAGCCCAGGCAACCTCCAGGGGGCTGCTCAGCGGCTCATCTCCAGCATCCGCTGGATCGGCATCAGGGCTCTCTGGCGGATGGATTCATCGAGTTCGATCGCCGGGCTGAGATCCCGCAGGCAGCGCCACAGCTTCTCCAGGGTATTGAGCCGCATATAAGGGCAGCTGTTGCAGCTGCAGCCATCGGCTCCCGGCACCTCGAAGAACGTCTTGGTGGGCGCCGCCTTGCGCATCTGGTGGAGGATCCCGGGTTCAGTGAGCACGATCAACTCCTGGGCCGGGCTGGTTGCGGCGCGGTGCAGCAGTTTGCTGGTGGAGCCGATGTAGTCCGCCAGGTCCAGCAGGTGCTGCTGGCACTCCGGGTGGGCCAGCACTTCGGCGTCCGGGTGCTCCAGCTGCAGCTGCAGCAGCGCCTGCTCACTGAAGGTCTCGTGCACGATGCAGCTGCCGGGCCAGAGGGTGAGCTCCCGGCCGCTCTGGCGCTGCACCCAGCGGCCCAGGTTCTGATCGGGAGCGAACAGGATCGGCTGGTCGGCCGGCAGTTGCTGCACCAGATCCACCGCGTTGCTGCTGGTGCAGATCAGATCGCTCTGGGCCTTCACTGCCGCGGAGCAATTGATGTAGCTGACCACGATGTGCTCGGGATGCTCGGCACGAAAGGCGGCGAAGCCATCAGCCGGGCAGGCATCCGCCAGGGAGCAGCCGGCTTCCAGGTCCGGCAGCAGAACGGTCTTGCCGGGATTGAGGATTTTCGCGGTCTCGGCCATGAAATGCACGCCGCAGAACACGATCACGTCGGCGTCAGTGCTGGCCGCCTTTCTGGAGAGTTCGAGTGAGTCGCCGATGAAGTCGGCGACGTCCTGGATGGCGTCGTCCTGGTAGTAGTGGGCCAGAATCACGGCCCGGCGCTCACGGCTCAGCTCCCGGATCGCCGCCGCCAGATCCCTGGGCACCTCCTGGGTGTCGCTTTCGTTGGTGAGCTGGGCGGCTGAAACCAACCGGAACCTCGGGGCAGGCAGGATGCCCCCAGCCTAGGGATCCGCTTTGGCTGAAGGATCGGTCACCGCAGCCGGCGGCTCCCCATCGGGCGGCTCCCCATCGGGAGCGTGCTCCGGGGCGCTGTTGAGAATCGCCATCGCCGGTGATCCCCACGACCAGTGGGACCAGAGCGATCACGCCCTGCTGGAGCTGATTCGGCCCGATGCGCTTTTGCTGGTGGGGGATTTCAGCGACGGCAAGCCCCGCATCCCCTCCCTGCTGCGCCGGCTGGAGCTGCCGCTGGCCTGCATCCTCGGCAACCACGACAGCGGCCACGATTCCAGTGGCCGCACCCTGCAACGCCAGCTGGACCTGCTCGGTGATCTCCACTGCGGCTGGGATCTGCGTCAGTTGTCTCCCCCCGGCCTGGCCGTGGTGGGGGCGCGACCCGGCAGTGCCGGCGGCGGTTTTCACCTGTCCCGCGCCGTGCGGGCGGTGTTCGGACCGGTGGAGATGCGGGAATCGGCCCGGCGCATCTGTGAAGCGGCGTTGTCCGCCGATCCCTCCCTGCCGCTGCTGGTGCTCTCGCACTGCGGTCCGAGTGGCCTGGGCAGCGAACCGGGCGATCCCTGTGGCCGCGACTGGAAGGCCTCCGCCGGCGACTGGGGCGACCAGGATCTGGCCCTGGCCCTGGAAGGGATCCGCCGCCAGCGGTCCGTTCCCCTGGTGGTGTTCGGCCACATGCACCATGCCCTCAGGCGCGGGCAGGGGGAGCGGCGGAGCTTCTGCCGCGATCGCAGCGGCACCGCTTACCTCAACACCGCCTGTGTGCCCCGCCATGGCGAGGATCAGGCCGGCCGCACCCTGCGGCACTTCAGCTGGGTGGAATTCCGGGGTGTGGAGCTGGCGGCCGTGAGCCACCGCTGGTATGGCCTGGATGGCTCATTGCTCTACGAGCAGAAACTCTGGCGGTCTGAGCCAGCCAACGGCCCGGCCCCCCTGGCCGCCCCTGCCGCGGCCTGCTCAGCTGCGGTGTCCGACAGCACGGCCTGCTCCTCATGTTGATCCTGGCCTGCGTCAGCGCCCACGGGTTCGGGCATGGCTCCCGCACGGCCTCGGTGCTGGCCGAACTCGCCAGGCTGCGGCCCGACTGGCGGCTGGTGCTCAGCACGGCCCTGCCCGCCTCGTTCCTGGAGCTGGCTCTGGGGCCTGTCCCCCATGAGCAGCGCCGCTGCCGCTGGGATGTGGGGGTGATTCAGGCCGATGCCCTCGGCGCCGATCCGGCCGCCACCCTTGACGCCCTCGAGGCGGTGGAGCGGGCCTTGCCGGATCAGCTGGAGCGCGAGGCGGCCTGGTTGGTGGAGCAGGGGGAGCCTGCTCTAGTGCTGGGCGATGTGCCGCCGGCGGCCGCTCGGCTGGCCGGCCGCACGGGTCTGCCCCTGGTCTGGTTGGCCAGCTTCGGCTGGGATGCGATCTATGGGCCGATGGCCGCCGATCCCCAGCTGGAGTCGGATCAGGCCGAGCGTTTCGCAGAGTGGGCCGAGCACTGCCGCACTCTGTACCGCCGCGGGGATCTGCTGCTGCGCTGTCCGCTGGCCATGCCGATGCCCTGGGACCTGCCCGAACGGGCGATCGGCCTCACCAGCAGCAGCCCCCGGCTCGACCTCGCCGATCTGGCGGAGCGGCTGCAGCTGCCTCCCGATCGGCAGCGCTGTGTGCTGATCAGCTTCGGTGGCATGGGCTTCCCGCTCGATCCGGCCTTGCTGGCGCACTGGCCCCAGCATGTGTTCCTTGGGCCAGATCCCGCCATGACGGCCGCACCCAATGGCCGGCTGCTGCCCCCTGGGGTGCGGCCGCTCGATGCGATGCCCCTGATCGGTCGTTTGATCACCAAGCCGGGATACAGCAGTTTCTGCGAGGCCCTCAGCCAGAACGTGGGCATCCACCTGGTGCATCGCGAGGGTTTTGCCGAGGCGGCGGTGCTGGAGGCGGATCTGCAGCGGATCGGCTGGCATCGGCTGCTCAGCCAGGAGCAGCTGCGCAGTGGCGACTGGCAACTGGACCAGCCCTTGTTGCCTCCCACCGGAACCCCGCTGCCAACCGATGGGGCCGCCGAAGCCGCTGCAGCGATCGTTACCTTTGCCGAGGAAAGATCAGCAGTGCCGATGTATGCGTCGCCCACAATTGGATGATCTGTACTCTCAAGCCCCATAAATCCTGTCAGGACGGTGCTTTGAATGCTGCAGCGTCGTTTTTGATGCGAGTGGACACTCGTGCGACCGTCACGGTCACGATCGCGTTCGGGGCCGTCGTTAGCCAAATTGTCGCCGCATTGAGTCTCATGCTTCCAGCGTCAACTCAGGGTTTCCGCCGGCGATGGGTCGGATGGTCGGCTCTGATACGGCCATTCAGCCAACAAGTAAGGTTCAATTCCTCAATTCTTTTTTATTCAACTTTTTAATCTCCGCGTGATGCGTCATGCGGACTGCGCCATTCCACGGCTAAGGGATTTGTTTCCTTGCCCTGCCTTGACCTGTCCTTCGCTGCATCCGTTTTGCTTCGTCGCTCCTTCTCCCTGATCTCGGCTCTCTCGTTGCTGGGTTCCGCCAGCGCCGCTGTCCTGGCAGCCCCGGCAAGAGCCACCGAGGTCACCGATCCCTGGAGTTCCCTGCCACAGGCTCCTGCGCCCCGCGTGTCCACCCGAATGGTGCTGCCGTCGACCCCGCCGCCGGCTCCGGCCACCTACGCCATCACCCCTGAGCGCCGCGCCCTGCTCAACACGATCCGTTATGCGGAGGGCACCTGGGCCAACGGTGGTGATCTCGGCTATTGGATCATGTTTGGTGGTGGTCTGATGGACAGCCTTGAGCGCCATCCCAACCGCGTGGTCCGCTCGGCCCGTTACGCCAGTGCCGCTGCCGGTGCCTACCAGTTCATGCCCTTCACCTGGACGATGGCCAGTCAGGCCCTTGGTCTGGTGGGTTTCAATGCCCAGGCCCAGGACCAGGCGGCCATCTTCCTGGTGCAGCGTCGCGGTGCCCTGGCCCTGGCCGATCAGGGTCAACTGAGTCCGCAACTGGTGGCCAAGCTCGCTCCGGAGTGGGCGTCCTTCCCAACCCTGGCTGGCTCCAGTTTCTACGGCCAACCTGTGAAGCGCTACAACGACCTCAGACGTTTCTACGACGACAACCTGGCCCGTCTGCGCAGCGAACAGCAGAACGAACTCCAGCTGGCGTCCGCTCCAGCACGTCCCTCCTGCGACGACGACTCCCTGCAGTGCCGTCTCGAGGCGGTGGGATCGGCGCGTTGAGCCTCTGAGACCTTCGCAAAACGGCGCGATTTCACTCTGAACCGGCAGCGCCAGACCACGGCGTTGCCGGTTTTTTGTTCCTTGATCGGAAGCCGAAATCCGGATCTGAGTCAGGGTCTGAGGCAGAGGTCCGGCTCAGCTGTCTGAGCCAGGATCCGCCCCATCGGCCGGAAGCTTGTGTCGACCAATGGTGGCGCCGGCAATCTGATAGGCCGCAACGGCGGCGCCGAGGAAGGCCAGGGTGTTGCGCGCTACCGGCAGCAGATCACTGGTGCGGGTCACCACCGGCCCCAGCCCCAGGGCGCCGAACAGGATCAGCCACAGGGGAGAGAGCAGCATCACCCAGGCCCACTCCACCCGGCGCCCTTCCTTGCGGGGGTAGGCCGCGATCCCCGCGATCACGCCGCCCAGGATGGAGGTGGAGAGGGTGAGCAGCCATTGCTCGCGGGGCAGGCCCGGCACCACCTGACAACCGCCCCGCTCCAGGCAGCCCTCGACGGCGGTGAGCGCATCCACGATGGCGCCGTCTTCGCCGTGCTCGCGCACGTAGTACTGGTTGCCGTAGCGGGTCTGCAGCTCCACCCAGAAGGTGCGCGGCATCAGGGCGAACAGGGCTTCACCCACATTGAAGTTGAGCAGGTTGCCGCCGCGGGGATCGGCCACCAGCAGCAGGCTGCGCTCATCGAGATCCCAGAAATCCCGCACCGCCAGTCCCGGCGTGCGCTCGTACTGGGTCAGCACCCGTAGCTTCCAGCCGCTGCTCTGCTCGAAGCCTTCGAGCTGCTGCTCGAGGCTGCTGCGCTGCTTGTCGGTGAGGGCCTTGGCCAGATCGATCACCGGGGTGGGGTGATCGGGCAGCAGATCGGGGTTGTCGTAGGCGAGGGCGGGGCCGGCTGCCAGGCCGGCGAATCCCAGGGTCCCCAGCAGCAGCAACAGGCCCAGCGCCAACCCCGACAGACGCTGTCGCAAGGTTCCACGCTCACTGTCAAGGTTCTGGTCGATGCTGCCCATGCCGACTGCTTCAGTAGCTCTGCATTCTCTCCGTCCAGGCCGGCTGACGTGACCCGCCCCACCGCTCCCCGGCCTGGTCCCGCCAGTTCCGCTTCAGAGGCCTCCTCTCCGCCGGCCTGGCTGCTGGAGCGGCTGCGCAGCGCCGGCGGTTCGGTGCCCTTCCGCACCTACATGGCCTGGGCGCTGCACGATCCCGAGCACGGGGCCTATGGCAGCGGCCATCTGCGCATCGGCCCCCGCGGAGATTTCGCCACCGCCCCTTCCCTGGGAGGCGAGTTCGCGGCGCTGCTGGCTCCCCAGCTGGCCGCCTGGCTGGAGGAGCTGGCGGCCCAGAGCAGTGGCCCCCTGGCCCTGGTGGAAACGGGCCCCGGCGAGGGTCAGCTGGCCCGCCAGCTGGCCGAAGCGCTGCAGCAGCACTGGCCCCAGCTGGCGGCCCGCACCGAACTGGTGCTGGTGGAGCCCAATGCCGGCATGGCCGAACGCCAGCGGCGCCAGCTCGAGGGCCTCAGCCTGCCGCTGCGCTGGGCCAGCTTCGAGCAGCTGGCGGCGCGGCCGCTTCAGGGGGTGGTGCTGGCCCACGAGGTGCTCGATGCCCTGGCGGTGGATCGGATCGTCTGGGACGGGGCCCTCTGGCGCCAGCAGGTGGTGGCCCTGCACGAGGGGGCCAGCGCTGGGCTCGCGCTGCGGCTGGAGCCCGGCGAACCCCTGGAGCCGGAGGCCCTGGCGCAACTCGCAGCCCTGGGGCTCCCGCCCAGGGCCAGCGAGGCCGCTGCCGGCCCCGCCGTTCCGCCGCTGCCTGTGGGCTGGTGCACGGAGCTGCATCCCGAGCTGGCCCCCTGGCTGCGCAGCTGTGCCGCTGGCCTGAGCCGAGGCCGGCTTCTGGTGATCGATTACGCCCTTGAGGCCCGCCGCTACTACGCCCCCCACCGCCAGGACGGCACCCTGATGGCCTACCGCGACCAGACGGCCAGCGCCGATCCCCTGCGGGACCCTGGCCACTGGGATCTCACCGCCCACCTCTGCCTCGAGAGCGTTGAGGCGGCGGCCCTGGCGGAGGGATGGCAGCCCCTGGGGCAGTGCCGCCAGGGTGAGGCCCTGCTGGCCTTAGGCCTTGCCGAACGGCTGCACGCCCTGCAGCAGGGCAGCGGCGCTGATCTGGCCAGCTTATTGGCCCGCCGCGAGGCCTTGCTGCGGCTGGTTGATCCCCACGCCCTCGGCGATTTCCGCTGGTTGGCCTTCAGCAAGGGGGAGCCGGGCGCGTTGCCTGCCGCAGCCTTTCTGCGCCATCCCTGAGCCGCCGCCGCCCTGAGCCCCATGTCCTCCGGAAGCTCAGCCTGAGACCACTGCTCTCTCAGGGCCTCAGCCAGGCACTCAGGGTCTGGGGAGGCAGGGCGGCACTGCTGGTGATCTCCACGATGCGGCCGATGCTTGCCGGGGTCTCGAGGGCCTCGAGACAGACCTTGGCCACCAGCCGCCGGGGAATGCTGTCGCTCTCCTGCTCGTCCGGGCCGCTGAACCGCACACCCTCGCTCTCCAGACCCTCCTCCCGCTCGCTCAGCCCCCCGGGCCGGATCACGGTCCAGTCGAGGCCGCTGCTTTCCAGCCAGGTCTCACCGAGCCGTTTCCACACCAGGATCAGACCGAACAGGTTGAGGGGATGCAGCCAGCGGCCGGCGCAGAGCGAACTCACCAGCACCACCCGGTGCACGCCGGCGTCGCGGCAGGCGGCGATCTGGTGCCGGATCGCCAGGGCGTCCACCTTCAATGGACCGAGCAGATCCACCGATGGCCGGGCGCCGGTGGCGATCACCAGGGCGTCGCAGCCGCTGAGGGCCGCCGCAAGGGCGGCCTGATCGTGGAGCTGCAGCCGCACCACCTCCGCCCCTTCAAGCCCAGCCGGTACCTGGGACTCGGGGCGCACGATCGCCCGCACCGCCTGGCCGTGTTTGAGGGCTTCCTGCACCACCCGCCAACCGGTCTTGCCGGAGGCGCCGCTCACCGCCAGAGTCATGGTTCCGATCGCTTTGCCTGACCCTAAAAAGCCCAGGCTGATGTTGAGTGCTGCTGATCACCAGGAGGCGCTGATCAAGCGGAACGGATCCATCGGATCTGATCAAGCAGTCCCGATCAGCTCCGGCGGAGCCAGCGGCTCCGGTGTGGCGATCCGATCCAGGGCCGCCAGGATCGTGGCGGTGTCCACGTCGTCGCGGATCTCCACCGTGCCGATCGCCGTGGGCAGCACGAACCGCACCCGGCCCTCCTTCACCTTCTTGTCGCCCTGCAGGCAGGCGAGCACCGCTTGCGGCTGCAGCGACGGCCAGGCCAGGGGAAGCTGGGCGGCGGCGATCAGGCGGCGCTGCCGCTCCTGGTCGTCTTCGCTCCACAGACCACGTTCCACGGCAATGGCGCCGGCGGCCAGCATCCCCAGCCCTACCGCCTCGCCGTGCAGGTAGGTGCCGTAGCCGCTGAGGGTCTCCACCACATGGCCGAGGGTGTGGCCGTAGTTGAGGATCGCCCGCAGGCCCCCTTCCCGCTCGTCGGCGGCCACCACGCGCGCTTTGGCGGCGGCGGAGCGCAGCAGCAGCTTGTCGAGCAGGGCCGGACCCACCGCCTCGCGGCTGGCCAGACCTGCGCGTGCAGCTCCGACCGGGGGGGCGGCGGCGGCCTCCAAGGCCCCGAACAACTCGGGATCACCGATCACGCCGTACTTGATCACCTCGGCCATGCCCGCCCGGAACTCCCGCTCGGGCAGGGTGGCCAGGCTGAGCGGATCGATCAGCACCAGCTTCGGCTGGTGGAAGGCGCCGATCAGGTTCTTGCCGCCGGCGTGGTTGACGCCGGTCTTGCCGCCGATCGCCGCATCCACCATCGCCAGCAGCGTGGTGGGCACCTGCACCAAGGCGATGCCCCGCAGCCAGGTGGCGGCGGCGAAGCCGGCCATGTCGCCCACCACGCCGCCACCGAGGGCCACGATCAGCGAGCCGCGCTCCAGCTTGCGGGCGAAGGCGGCGTCGTGGATCAGGGCCACGGTGGCGGGAGTCTTCTGGTCTTCGCCGGCTTCGATCACCAGGGTGCTGGCCTCGAAGCCGGCGGCCGACAGGCTCGCCAGGGCGGTGGCGCCGTAGTGCTCCTGCACCACCGGATTGGTCACCACCAGCACCTTGGTGCCGGCCCTGACCCCACGTTCGCGGATCTGCTCTCCCAGCTGTTCCAGGGCGCCTGCGCCGATCACCACCGGGTAGCCGTTCTGCTCCAGGGCCACCTCGATCGTGCGCAGGGGCTGGAGGGCGGTGCTCATCGCGGTGGCGCGGCTGACGGGTATTGAGGCTACGGCGGCGGGCTGGCGCTGGAGGCCAGCAGCTCCAGCAGGGCGGTGCCGTAACGCTCCAGCTTGGCGGCGCCGATGCCGCCGACACTGCCCAGCTCCGCCAGGCTGCTGGGCCGGCGGGCGGCGAGTTCCAGCAGGGTGCGGTCGTGGAACACCACGTAGGGGGGCACTCCCTGCTGGCGGGCCTGGTCGGTGCGCCAGCTCTTCAGGGCCGCCGCCAGCTGCGGATCGGCCTCGCCCCAGTCCGTGGAAGCGGCCGCCGCCGCCGAGCTGCTGCGACCGCTGCTGCGCCGCCGCTCCTGGCGTGGCGGTGGCAGGGGCAACTCCAGGGGCGTCTCACCGCGCAGCACCGGCCGTACGGCGGCCTCAGCCCCCCAGCGCAGGCCGCCATGGCCCTCCGGCACCGGCTCCAGCAGGCCCAGGGCACCGAGCTGGCGGATGAGGGCCCGCCACTGTTCCTTGTCGAGCTCCGTACCGATGCCATAGACGCTGAGGCTGTCGTGGCCGAGGCTGCGGATCCGTTCGGTGCTGGCCCCCAGCAACACATCCACCAGATGGGCGGCGCCGAAACGGTGGCCGGTGCGGTGCACCGCCGAGAGCAGTTTCTGGGCCGCCACCGTCACGTCCTGGCGGGTCTGGGGTTCGAGGCAGGCGTCGCAATTGCCGCAGGGCTGATCCAGCGCTTCACCGAAGTGGCGCAGCAGCACCTGGCGGCGGCAGCTGGCGGCCTCGGTGAAGCCGATCAGGGCGTCGAGCTTGCCGTGCTCGATCCGCTTCTGGGCCAATGGGGCTTCGGAGTCGTCGATGAAGCGGCGCAGCTGGGGCACATCGCCCGGGCCGTGGATCATCCAGGCCACCGCCGGCAGGCCGTCGCGGCCGGCCCGGCCCGTCTCCTGGTAGTAGGCCTCCAGGCTCTTGGGCAGGTCCACGTGGGCCACGAAGCGCACGTCCGGTTTGTCGATACCCATGCCGAAGGCGATCGTGGCCACCACCACCACACCGCTGCCGCGGCGGAAGCGATCCAGGGCGGCACTGCGGGCAGCGGCCTCCATGCCGGCGTGATAGCCCACGGCGTTGAAGCCGGCCCCCTGCAGCGCCGCCGCCAGCTGGTCCACCCGGCTGCGCGAGCGGGCATAGACGATGCCGGAATCGCCGCGGTGCTCCTCCAGAAACCGCAGCAGCTGGGCCTTCGGCTCCTCCTTGCCCCGCAGCAGATAGCGGATGTTGGGCCGATCGAAGCTGGCCAGGAACACCCGACCCTGCTGCAGGCCCAGCCGGTCGACGATCTCGTCACGGGTGCGGGGATCGGCTGTGGCTGTGAGGGCCAGCCTGGGCACCTGCGGGAAGCGGTCCGCCAGGATTCCCAGCTGGATGTACTCGGGCCGGAAGTCGTGTCCCCACTGGGAGACGCAGTGGGCTTCATCGATGGCGAACAGGGCCAGTTGCCGTTCCGCCAGCCGCTCCAGCAGGTCGCCGGCCAGCAGTCGCTCCGGCGAGACGTACAGCAGATCCAACGCCCCCTCGTTCAGCTGGCGCCAGAGGGAGGCACTCTCCTGCGGATCGAGGGCGGAGTGGAGCGCCGCCGCCGCCACACCGGCCTGACGCAGCGCCTCCACCTGGTCCTGCATCAGGGCGATCAGGGGTGAGACCACCACCGCCAGCCCGGGCCGGCACAGGGCCGGAATCTGGAAGCAGAGCGACTTGCCACCGCCGGTCGGCATCAGCACCAGGGCCGAGCCGCCGTCGATCACGTGGCGCACGATCGACTCCTGGGGCCCGCGGAAGCTGGCATAGCCGAACACCTGCCGCAGCACCTGCAGCGGATCGTTGATAGCACCCTCCACCCTGTCGTTGCCCTGCGACACGCTTGTGGTCAGTCCGTTGCTCTCTTCCACAATGGCGCCATGACACGGTCTTCCTCCCAGGATTCCCCAAGGCCGCCGGCCGCCGCCGCTCCGGGGACCGGTGCCCGCAGCGCCTGGACCTTCCTGGCGCCGGCGCTGCTGCTGCTGGCGTTGTCGGTGCTGATCCCAGCGGCGATGGCACTGCTGATGAGCTTCACCCAGTCCGGGCTGGACGTGAACGAGCCGCTGCGGTTCATCGGCCTGGCCAACCTGCGCCGCCTGCTCGCCGATCCGATGTTCTTCCGGGTGAGCGGCACCACATTCCTCTATCTGGTGGGGGTAGTGCCTCCGATCGTGCTCGGTGCCCTCGCCCTGGCCGTGCTGGTCAACCAGTCCTTGCCCGGCATCCACTGGTTTCGCGCCGCCTTCTACACACCGGTGCTGGTGTCGATCGTGGTGGCGGCGATCGCCTTCCGCTGGCTCTATGCCGAGAACGGCCTGATCAATGGCTGGCTGGTGGCCCTGCTGGGGGAGCGCTTCTCGCCGATCGCCTTTCTGTCGTCGCCCGCGCTGGCCCTGCCCTCGGTGATGCTCGTGACCCTCTGGAAGGGCCTCGGTTACTACATGGTGATCTTTCTGGCCGGTCTGCAGGGCATCCCCACCGACCTCTACGAGGCCGCCGAACTCGATGGCAGCAGCGGCTGGCGCAAGCATCTCGACATCACCCTGCCGCTGCTGCGCCCCTACCTCACCCTCGTGGCGGTGATTTCGGCGATCGCCGCCACCAAGGTGTTCGAGGAGGTGTATCTGATGACCCAGGGAGGTCCGGCCGATTCCACCCGAACCCTGGTGTATTACGTCTACGACCAGGCCTTCGCCGAGCTGGAGATCAGCTACGCCTGCACGGTGGGTCTGGCCCTCTTCCTGGCGGTGCTGCTGCTCAGCCTGCTGCGCTACCTGTTCGCCGGCGATCGGGGGTTCACCTGAGCGGAGTGGCAGGATCGTCGATTGGCCCGATCCCGCCGCCCTGATCCGGCAGCCCCGATCCCACCGAGGTGCGATGACCCCACTGGACGACTCCAAAGCTGCCGCGATCGGCGTGGTGGGCGGTGGCCAGTTGGCCCGGATGCTGGCCCAGGCTGCGGCGGAGCTGGGGGTGCCCCTGCATGTGCAGACCCCCTCGGCCAGCGATCCGGCTGCACCCCTGGCCGCAGAACTGGTGCTGGCCGATCTCAGCGATGCGGCCGCCACCCGGCGCCTGGCAGAGGATTGCGCCGCGATCAGCTTTGAGAACGAGTGGCTCGACCTCGAGGCCCTCGCACCCCTGGCGGCCGAAGGAATCCGCTTCATTCCCAGCCTGGAGGCCCTGCAGCCCCTGATCAGCAAGCGCAGCCAGCGGGAGCTGCAGCAGCGGCTTCAGTTGCCGTCCCCCCGCTGGTTCCCCCTGGATCTGGCCTTGCCGCTGCCCCAGCCGGTGCCGGCCGCCGCGGCCGCAGGCCCCGACGCTGTGACGGCCGCTTCCTCTGACGCTCCTCTCCCCTCCGGCGAGGCTGGTGGCCTTGGGGCTGTACCGATCGATCCCCGTGCTCCCCGGCTGCCGCAGGGATTCAGCTACCCCCTGATGGCCAAGGCGGCTCGCGGCGGCTACGACGGCAAGGGCACCGCCCTGCTCCAGGGTCCTGAGGATCTTGAGGAGCTGCTGGAGCGTGTCGATCCGGCCACCTGGATCGTGGAGGAGTTCGTCGCCTTTGAACAGGAGCTCTCGGTGGTGGCCTGCCGCGACCGGCATGGCCGGGTACTTTGCTACCCGGTGGTGCAGACCCACCAGCATCAGCAGGTGTGCGACTGGGTGCTCGCCCCAGCGGCCGTACCCCATGCGGTGCAGGCCTACGCCCGCAATGTGGCCTCCTCCCTGCTCACGGCCCTGGACTACGTGGGGGTGCTCTCGATCGAGTTCTTCTACGGACCCGCCGGGTTGTTGATCAATGAGATCGCGCCCCGGACCCACAATTCCGGCCACTACACGATCGAGGCGGCACGCACCAGCCAGTTCGCACAGCAGGTGCGCATCGTGGCCGACCTGCCGATCGCCTCCCCCGACATGACGGTGCCCGGTGCCCTGATGGTGAACCTGCTCGGATTCGAGCAGGGCAACGCGGACTACGGTCCCCAGCGCGCTGCCCTGGCCCAGCTGCCTGCAGCCCATGTGCATTGGTATGACAAGACCGGCAGCAGCCTGGGGCGCAAGCTGGGTCACGTCACCCTTTTGCTGAAGGGAGCCAGCCATGAGGCCCGGGCCACCGAGGCCGAGCGGCGCCTGGCTGAGGTGCGCACGATCTGGCCCCTGCCTGCGGCGCAGCCGGATGGGCTAGAGGACGCTCGAAGGGCACCAATTTCCGCTTAAGGTGGTTTCGGGCTGCTGTGTTGGTGACTGCCTTTCACAGTTTTCTGATCTGACTCCCTTTCGATATGGGGGGTCTGCAGCGACGGCAACGTAAACCGGTCTCGAGCCGGAAACGAAGCCCCGCCTTTGACCCCCCTCCTGGTTCTTCCAGGTCGAACACTGGGGCAAGACGGCATGGCGGTCCACCCCATTCCGGGTTCCCGGAACCCCGGATTCAACCGGGAGTTCTTCGCGGTGCCTTCTCCATCTGAGTCCCCCCCCAGCCAGGGCTCGTTGCTCCACATCCTCGGCGCCAGCTTTGGCCTCGCCGGTGCTGTGGGTAGTTCGATCGGTGCCGGCATCCTGCGGACACCGGGCCTGGTGGCCGCCCAGCTGGGCAGTGCTCCCCTGATGCTGCTGGTCTGGCTGGGCGGTGGGATCTACTCCCTGTTCGGCGCCCTGGCGGTGGCTGAGCTGGCCGCAGCCTTGCCTTCGGCCGGTGGCTGGTACGTCTACGCCCGCCGTGCCGCCGGCGATCAGGCCGGCTTCTCGGTGGGCTGGATCGACTGGCTGGGTCAGTGCGCCGGTCTGGCCTGGGTGGCGGTCACGATCGGTGAATACAGCGCAGCGCTGTTGCCCTGGCTGCCAGTCGGCAGCAAGGCGATCGGCCTGGTGGTGTTGTTGACCTTTGCCCTGGTCCAGTTGCTTGGCCTGGCGGCGGGCAGCCTCAGCCAGAAGCTGCTGAGCCTTGCCAAGGCCGGGGCATTCCTGATCCTGATCGCCGCCTGTTTCTGGTTTGCACCACACGCGGCCAGCAGCGCAGCCCCGGCGGCCACCGGTCCCCTGACGGATCCCACGCTGCCTCCACTGCAGGGGCGAGCTCTGGCCGTGGGCCTTGTCTTTGCGCTTCAGGCGGTGATCACCACCTACGACGGCTGGCACAGCCCCATCTATTTCGCGGAGGAGTTCTCCGATCCCGCCGCTGCCCTGCCCCGATCCCTGGTCGGTGGCGTGCTGGCGGTGACCGGCCTCTACCTGCTCGTCAACCTGGCGCTGCTGCAGGTGCTGTCGCTGCCGGAGCTGGCCGGATCGCGGCTTCCCCTGGCCGATGCGGCCCGGCTGTTGTTCGGCGGCGGAGGGGCGCAACTGATCACGGTGCTGGCCTTGATCTCCTGTCTGGGCCTGATCAATGCCGTGATCATGGCGGCCCCGCGGGTGCTCTACGGCCTGGCTCGAGACGGACTTTTCCTCAATGCCGTGGCAGGGGTCAGCTCCGCAGGAACACCACTGTTCGCCCTCGGAATCACGACGCTGACGGCGGCGGCGCTGCTGCTGGTGGGCGACTTCGCCATCCTGCTGGGCATGGCCGCCTTCTTCTATGTGTTGCTCTATGCCACGGGGATCGCGGCCCTGTTCGTGCTGCGCTGGCGGGATCCAGAGCTGGCTCGGCCCTTTCGCGACTGGGGCTATCCCTTCACCGCAGCCACGGTGGGGATCACCTCCTTGGCCTTCCTGGTGGGGGAGGTTGTCTCCGATACGCGCAACAGCCTGCTGGCCGTGGGGTTGATCCTGCTCAGCTGGCCGTTGCATCAGGCGTTTCGGCGGCTCAGCCTTCGATCAGCTGAATGCATCAGCTGAACCAGTCAGCTGAAGGACACTTCGAAATTTACAAGATTTGCCAGCCTCTGATCACCATAAGGGCACCACGAAAAATACCGATTTACCTTGGAAGCAGCGATTGAGACTCATGTACTGGCCGGCGTCGGCATTGGCCAATGGTCGCGACAAGGCCGATTTTTCGTGGTGCCCATAAAAAATGCCTTTCGGCATCGTCGCAGCAGATCGTAAGTGCTCAAGCAATACAATATTGTCGGCAAATTGCTTCGTATTGGATACTGCTTAGGCAATAGTCAGGGCGTTAGTTGATCGTTGGA
>NZ_JAYGID010000060.1:0-1264 GCF_034931685.1 Synechococcus sp. CCY9202 | reverse complement strand
CAGGGCCGCCTGAAAGTCCGTCCAGCTTGCCCTTGGCGCCCCTGCCGCGGCCTGGTTTGCTCGCGGGACCAGCCCCTCAGCAATGCCCCAGACCGCTGCTCCCGCTGTTGATTTCAGCGCCGATGCCGACCTGATCAGCTTCCTCAAGGCCATCCCCGATGGCCGTTACCGCCGCGGGGTGCGCTACCCGCAGTGGTACCTGCTGCTGGTGGCGGTGCTTGGGATCCTCAGCGACTGCCGCAGCTCCCGCGATCTGGAGGCGTTCGCCAGGCGGCACCGGGAGGTGTTGAACCAGGCCCTGAGGCTGAATTTCAAGCGCTGGCCTTCGGACGCCACCTTCCTCTACCTGTTCAACAAGGCGCACCTGCAGCAGTTCGGCGAGGTGCTCCAGGCCTGGATGATCAGCCAGATCCCAGGGGGTACAACGGCTGTGGAGCAGTTGGTGTGCGATGGCAAGACCCTGAAGGGTTCAGCCATCGAAACCGATGACGGCAACCACCGCTTTGTCGCCCAGGTGACGGTCTACGCCCGAGCCCTCGGTGTCGCCTTGGCTCAGAAGGCCTACGACACCCATGAATCGAGCGAGCGAGCAGCGCTCAAAGAGCTGCTGAGCACGATGGATTTGGAGGGCAAGCTGATCCAGGCGGATGCCCTGCACACGACGCAGGCGTTTTTCGCTGGTGCCTCGAGCAGGGAGCCGACGTCGCCCTGACCGTCAAAACGAATCAGCCCAGGCTCCATCGGCAGATCAGCCGCCAGTTCGAGGGAAAGCGTCGGATCCCTTTCACTGCAACGGATCAGGAGAAACGCCATGGGCGTGACACGCGCTGGGAGCTCAGGGCCAAGGAAGCCCCCGATCACATCAAGGAAGCCTGGCCGGGCAGCGCCTGGATCGTGGAGCTGATCACCACGACCACCAAGCGCAACGGCAAGCACAGTGTCACAAGGCACTTGTTCATCACGACCGTTCGCACAGCTCCAGAAGGCCTGCTGCGCCTGATCCGGCAACGCTGGAGCATTGAAAACGAATGGCACTGGGCCCGCGACACCCAGCTCGGTGAGGACGCCCACCGCTACACCCATCGCATTGGTGCACCGGTGTTTGCGTTCCTGCGGACCGTGGTCATGAACCTGATGCGGCGCGGCGGCTACCGCTCGATCCGACGGGGGCTCCGGGAACTGGCTTACGACATCAGAGGGATGCTGACGTTGGGCGGGGTTCAGCTCGCGGGAGCGAGGTTGGAGTGACTTTCAGGCAACCCTG
>NZ_JAYGID010000059.1:0-1380 GCF_034931685.1 Synechococcus sp. CCY9202 | reverse complement strand
TTAGGAGTTTGCGGAAAAACCGCCTGAGAAGTCGCGTTTTTCCCTCCTGAGACCTGGGCCGGAGCTCCTATCGGGCTGGTTTTCAGGGTTTCAGCGGCTCAGAGCTCCCCTTTTGGTGTGTTTTGCCGCATTGGGGCTCTCTGAGCGCGGCCGCCTGGCCACACCTCTGGGCAACCCGCTGGTCACGCCGCCGCCATCGCCGGTTTGAGCAGGTTGCCCAGGCGGATCAGGTTGTAGGCGATCACATTCAGGCCGAACACCGCACTCACCTTCTCGGTGCCGCGCAGCTTGAACTGCCGCAGACCTCCCCACTGTTTGATCCAGCCAAACACCTTCTCGATGCCGCGGCGGGCATGGATCGACTTGGCGTAGCCCACGTGGCGGGTGGTGCGCCCATCGATGGCGGAACCACCAGGGCGGCTGGTGTTCTGAGCGACATGCGGTGTCACGGCGATGCGGCGCATCTCGGCGACAAAGCCCTTGGTGTCGTAGTTCTTGTCGGCGCCGATGGTCTTCTGGTGGGCACCGGGGACGGCAGCCGCCATCGCTTTGGCGGCATCCCTCTCCCCGGTGCCCGTCGCTTGTGTGACGCGGCAGTCGACGATCAGGGCATGGCGGTTGTCCATGAGCACGTGCCCCCGGTAGCTGGGGAGTGCGGGGTGGGCCTTGGACTTCCGGCACAGCAGCGCGTCTGGATCGACGCTGGAGCGATGGGTCTTGTTGCTGAGCTTGATGCCGCGGAAATCCCCTTTCGCTCGCTTCTTGCCGGGCTTTGGAGCGCCAAAACCCTCGCCAGGGCCTGACGGCGGTGGCGGCGGATCGTCCTGCCCACAGGTCCGCTCCAGTGAGGCATGGGAGGCCCAGGCCTGCAGCAAGGTGCCATCGACGGAGAAGTGCTCGTCACTGAGCAGCGGCTTGACCTCGGGAGCACCCATCAGCTTCTCCAGGAACTTCCCCATCACCTGCTCGTTCAGCAGCCGCTCCCGGTTTTTTGTGAATGTGGTGGGATGCCAGATCGGATCATCTGGGCTCAGCCCCACAAACCAGCGGAACAGCAGGTTGTAGTGGAGCTGCTCGAGCAGCAACCGCTCCGAGCGGATGCCGTAGAACGCCTGCAGCAACGAGGCCAGCAGCAGTTGCTCCGGCGGCACTGATGGCCGGCCTTCTGCGGCGTACAGATCACAGAAGGTGGGATTGAGGCGATCGAGGGCCTGATCGGCCAGCTTGCGGATCCGCCGCAGCGGATGGCCGGCCGGGATCCGATCCTCAATCGACACGTAGGAGAACAGGGAGCCGCTGCGCTCCCGTTGACCTCGCATCTGGGCTGGACAGCTGGCCCATTCTCGCAGAGGTGGCCGGGTTTTTCAGCGAACTCTTAGG
>NZ_JAYGID010000058.1:0-1456 GCF_034931685.1 Synechococcus sp. CCY9202 | reverse complement strand
TTAGGAAACTGTTCATTTTTTAGCGCGGAATCTGCCTGGCCTCCCTCCTCAGACCCATTGCAGCGGATGTATGCCAGGAAGTTCTTCCCCCTCGCGCCGCCGACGTGCGCGCCTCAGAGTGGTCAATCCACGCTCCGCAGGAATAGACATCGGTAGTCGGTTCCATGTTGTAGCGGTACCAGCAGAGCTTGACGATGACCCAGTGCGGAAATTCTCAAGCTTCACTAATGATCTGAAGTCTATAGCTGAATGGTTGCTCGCCATCGACATCAAGACGGTAGCCATGGAGTCAACTGGAATCTACTGGGTTCCACTCTACGAAATACTCGTGGGGCGAGGCATCGAAGTCTTTCTAGTTAATGCTCGGCACGCAAAGAATGTCCCCGGTCGTAAGACTGATATCAGTGATTCTCAGTGGTTGCAGCAACTTCACAGCTATGGTCTTGTTCGCGCGAGCTTCCAGCCCGATCCCTGCATCGCCAAGCTCAGGGCCTACTTCCGGCAACGTGACATTTTAGTGCGTTACCGCTCCTCGCATCAGCAACACATGCAGAAAGCCCTCATGCAAATGAACCTACAGCTGCATCATGTTGTGAAAGACATCACTGGCCTGACTGCTCGCAGAGTCATTGATGCCATCCTTTCAGGTGAACGAAATCCAGAGAAGCTGGCTACACTGCGTGATCGCCGCTGCAAGGAGACAGAAGCAACGATCGCTGCCGCTCTCGATGGCAACTATCAAGAAGAACATCTCTTTGAACTTAAGGTCGCAGTCGAGATGTTCGATGCTTATTCAGCAAAGATTCGAGAATGCGAATTAGCTGGCCAAGTCGTCCTGAATGAGTTAGCTGGGGATGACTATATTGAGCCTGAAAAGCAAGCAAGCGACTGCCAAATCAGGGGCAATGGTTTCTCGTTCAATCCTCAGGCCCTGATCACGTCGTTAGCAGGCCATGACCTATTAAGCCTGCCTGGTCTCGGGCCTGCAACGGTAATCACCTTGATCAGTGAGTGTGGGCTCGACATGAGCCGCTGGCCTAGCGCCAAGCATTTTGTCTCCTGGCTTGGGTTAAGCCCGCAGAATAAGATCTCTGGTGGCCGGGTGCTTTCCTCGCGGACACGACAGGGGGCAACCAGGGCCGGCAGTGCTTTTTGGATGGCAGCAGTGCCAATCAGTAGAACCAACACTGCCTTGGGTGCATTCCAGCGGCGACTATCTGCAAGGGTTGGCAAAGGGAAGGCATTGATAGCCACAGCTCGCAAGATTGCCATTCTTTACTATAATATGCTGAGATATGGCATGGCTTTTCAAGAGCCGGGAGCTTCTGCTTACCAGAAGGCATCACAAGAAAGACACGTGCGTGGGCTGGAACGGCGTGCAAAAGCGCTTGGTTACCAGCTGGTCCCAACCGGATGACTGGCCGAGATCCCTGTAGGCCGTGGGTGTTTCTTAGGA
>NZ_JAYGID010000057.1:0-4857 GCF_034931685.1 Synechococcus sp. CCY9202 | reverse complement strand
CGGCACCCGCCGCCAACCCGCCGCCTCCAGCCGCTGGGCGGCGCCGGGGTAGGACTGGCCGGCCTGCAGGGGAAAGCTCAGGTCGCGGCCGGTGATCGGCGTTGACCACAGCGTCGCCAGCAGCAGCACCCCAACCAGGCTCGCGCCAAGCCGGATCAGGGAAACCCGGCTCCGCCCCAGGCGGCCTGCGAGCAGCCAGTTCTGTCGCGTCCAGCGGGAGTGGGGCATCGCGAACGCAGTGGCAGGCCTCACGGGTTTCAACCATGCCAATGCCGGAAGCTCAGCACCGCTGCCGCCACGGTGCCCTGATCCCGCCGTAGCGTTCATCAAGGGTGGCACTGTCGGCTGCGATCCATTGCCCATGATCCCTAACCCCTGATCTGTGGCCTGGGCCCTCCAGCCAATCCTGCGTGTGATCCAGCCATGTCCGCTCCCGATGCCCTCACCAGCAACCTGTTCAACTCCATCCTCTGGAGCTGGAATTATGTGGGCATCGACAGCGACACTGGCCGGACGATCCGGGCGAGCGGCCAGTTCCTGAGCGACATTGATCCCGACTCCGAAGACTTCTACCCCATCCAGCGGATCCAGGGCAGTCGCAACCGCGTCCGGATTGATGGACTGTGGCCGGCGGGGAAGGCCATTCCCGGCAACATCGATCCGATCACCGGCGAGCCCTACAACGGCGACAACCGGATCCGGCAGAACGATGACGACAGGGAGAGGGCGCAACTCACCAGTGCCGGATTTCAATTTTCTCTGCGTGATGGCACGTTCGCGAACGTGTTCTTCGCCGGCTTCCTGGAGCCGCCCATCACCCTGGAATTTTTCTCCGCACCGCCCTACCCGATCGGTCCGGTCGCTCCGAACAGCGAAGACCCCGTGATCTTCCGGGCCACGCCACTGTTCGGCTTCTGAGCGAAGAGCCCTGCGATGGCCTTTCGGCTGAGCATGGCCTATCACCAGACCATGGCCTTTCGTCTGAACCATGGCCCTGCGTCTGAAACGGCAACTGCAGCTCTGGCTGCTGGGGCTGCTCGGCCTGCTGCTGGCCATGGGCAGCCTCACGGGCCCTGCGTTGTCCCTGGACAGGAGCTCGGCACCTTCCAGCAATGGGAGCCCGGAACTGCAGGTCTTCGTTCGGCCCGGCTGCCCCCACTGCGCCCAGGCCAAGGCCTTTCTGCCGGCCCTGCAGCGGCAGCGCCCGGAGCTGGTGGTGCGGATCCGATCGATCGACACCGATCCGGCGGCGCTCGCCGATCTGACCCGGTACTCCCAGCAGGCGGGGGTCCAGACGCCGGGGGTTCCCACCTTTGTGATCGACGGCCAGGTGCTGGTGGGGTTCGACAGCCCGCAAGGCCGTGGCCAGGAGCTGCTGGCCCTGGTGAGCCGCGACCAGCCCAGGCTGGAACCCCTGCGGCTGGGCCCCTTCGGGGAGCTGGATGTGGGCCGGCTGGGGCTGCCGCTGTTCACCCTCGCCATGGGCCTGCTGGATGGCTTCAACCCCTGCGCCATGTGGGTGCTGCTGTTCCTGCTCTCCCTGCTGGTGCACTGGCACGACCGGCGCCGCATGGCCCTGGTGGCCGGCACCTTCGTGCTGGTGAGCGGCGCGGTGTATTTCGCCTTCATGGCTGCCTGGCTGAATGTGTTCCTGCTGCTGGGCTGGAGTACCTGGCTACGGCTGACGCTGGCGGGGCTGGCCTTGGTGGTGGGGATGGTGAACCTGCTGGAAATCCGGCGCGAGGGTCCGAACTTCAGCCTGTCGATTCCGGCATCGGCCAAACCGGGGATCTACGCCCGCATGCGCGGAGTGATCCAGCGCCAGACCCTGCTGCCGGCCCTGGCGGCGGTCGCGGCGCTGGCGGTGGTCGTGAACCTGGTGGAACTGCTCTGCACCGCCGGGCTTCCGGCGCTCTACACCGCCGTGCTCGCCCAGCAGAACCTTCCCGCCGCAGCCCACTACGGCTATCTGGGGCTCTACATCCTGGGCTACATCGCCGACGACAGCCTCATGGTGGGGCTGGCCGTCGTGGCCCTGAGCAGCAACAAACTCACCGAACGAACCGGCCGGCTGCTCAAGCTGATCAGCGGAGTTGTGATGGTGGCCCTGGCCCTGGTGTTGCTGCTGAGACCAGGCTGGCTGTTGTGACCAAGCACCAACTCGCCTGCCTCGCGATGCGGTGCTTCCCACGTGAAGGGATCTGGTGTCGCCTAGCTCCTCAGCTCACCGATACGCCCTTCCAGAACGCAACCCGGCCACGGATTTCAGCGGCGGCACTCTTGGGGTCGGGATAAAACCAGGCGGCGTTCGCATTCACCTGGTCGCCGACCACCACATCGTAGTAATGCGCTTCTCCCTTCCAACCACAGATGCTGCGGTGCGAAGAGGGACGGAAATGGACAGCATTCAGCGACTCAGCCGGGAAGTAGGCATTGCCCTCCAACTTGACGATGTCGTCACTACTGGCGATGACGGCATCATTCCAACGGGCTTCCATGGCGAGAGAGCAAGGGATCATCATCCTGCAGCTTAATCACCTCAGCGTCCCCGATTCCAGGAAAAGACGCAGAACAAGCAGGCTGCGATCGCGTGCCCTGCCTTGACAGCTGAAGCCTCCAGGAGGCTCACAGGCTCAGATCTCCAGAATCGGTCAGCCACGGCAAGCAGCCGCTCAAAAAATACCGCACACATCATGACCAGCAGTTCAGGATTGGATGCTTCAACCCAGGGGAGGCACAAGTCAAGTGCCCGGCCCGCTTGAACCTGACGCTGTGCACTCCAGAGCTATGAATGCAAAGCCCGAAACCGGAAGGTCAACTACCATGGAAGCTTCAGGAAGGACCTCAAATCAAAGGCGGCCTTTCCCTTGGCGACTCCCGAGGCCAGCACTGCAGGATTGTTTTGCCGAAATTCGCCATCCAACGCATAGTCAGCATAAACCAAACCATGCCTTTCCTTGAATCTCAACGAAAAGTCTTCCCGCAGATTGCCAAAGCCGAAGCCATCCGGAACAAAGTGTGCTGCTATTGAACGCCTTCTAAGGCTGCGGTCTGGCCCCGGCGTTGATCCATGAATAATTCGCGAACCCCAAAAGAAAATATCTCCTTTCTTAAGAGGAGGGGCATAAATCTGTGGATCCTGCGACTCTAGGTAAGTGCGAATTTCAGCCAGAAAGCCATCGTACATGGCATGATGTTGCCGGTCAAGATAGCCACTCCGAGGAGCCATAAGATGAGTACCTGGGTAGACATAAAATCTGATTCCTTCAAGGTGCGTATCCTCAAGCGCAACCCAAGCAGCTATCAGGTGACCGTTAGGCCGGGAATCAAGATAAATCCAGTCTTGATGAGGGGGAGTGGTAGCGTGATCAAAAAGCATAGTCTGAAAAAGCTTGAAGATATTGTTCTTGCCACTAATTTGAGACAATGATTTCTGAACGCTCGAAGAGCCCAGAAGAGAAAGAATTGCACTAGAAAGCATACCATTATCGCCCTCTTCATAACTGTGGCAATTCAACAGACAATTAGCAACTCCCCCGACTCCGGTCTTGGCATGCCGCTCCCAAAGGCCCGATTGCCGCAGATAATTACTATCCGAATCAACCACGATGTCATTATAGATATTAAACACTTGATCAATTTTATCCGGATCAGTGGCTCCTCTGCAGATAATATAATTTTGCTCTTGAAAATATTCTAGCGGGTCATCAATATCATCTCCCAGGTGACCATAATACTTGAGCTTACTCATTTCTTTGGCCAGAGATCCTGATCAATACAGGATACTGTTATCAGTGCCCATACGTCAAAATCACCAGGTCTGCTTCAGAGTCGTTCGCTCAGGCCGGCTGGCGCCTGCCTGATCCAAGCCAGCGCATCGACAATGCAGAGAAGCCTCTGACGAAGCAGATGGAAGGTGGATATTCTGAGCAAACGCAATCATTGAAGGATGTGCGAACGTCAACCACTGAAAACTATCTCTGACACAGACTTTGCCACCAGACATCAAAACGCACATCAACATCACAGGGAGAACGTCTCCACCCTTCACCTTCAAGACATGGAGGGTCGCTGAATCAGCTGGAGAGCTGCCGTCAACAACCCAACGCCCTGTCAGCCTCGCTTCCTGCCACGGGGTTCTTCGTTTCAAGCAAGGCGCGAGGGGGTTGCGCCTCCTTTGATTCCTCAAACCCTTGAGCGAGTACTGACAACGATTCAGAGCCGTAGTGGCCGAGTTGATTCATCCGAGTTTGAAGCGTCAGGATGAGTTGTCCAATCAGTACGCCTGGAGACACGCACGGGCGCCACGAAAAGAGCAAGGGTAAAAACCCATAAGTATGGCCTCCTGTCTCCGGTCCAATCAATCACAAGTTTCGACCATGCAAAGCCTCAAGGCCTTGCCTCCCCTGCATGATTCCTGTGAAATCGGAATCAGCCAAGAGATAGAATCTCAACAAGTTGTTTCCGTGACCGCCATGGAGCCCAGCTGCCATCCTGGCCTTAAGTTTACACCAAGGTGGAATGATCCTGAATTCCAGTGGAGAAAAGAAGCCAATCAATACTACAATGATCAATGGATCAATCGATACAATTTTCATCGAGACGAAAGAGACTTGGCAAGACTGAACATCGAGGGAATGGATGTCAGTGATTCGCAGCATTTTCAGATCGGATGGTTACGAAATATCGACAGGCTGATAGACATGACACCACCTAAATTCAATCCCTCTCTTGATTAGGTAGCAAGCTCCGCTTTCCTGAGGTGACGCTCGGGACGTGCGGTGCAGATACAGACGGCATGAACCACCCGGTCCGTCATCGCCGAAAGATTGAAGCGCCGGTTGAAGCGGTAAGTGA
>NZ_JAYGID010000056.1:0-7785 GCF_034931685.1 Synechococcus sp. CCY9202 | reverse complement strand
GCAGGATCTGCACAAACAGCTCCTCCAGGGCTCCGAGATGGCGGCGGCGGAAGTCGCTGATGCGGCTGTGGTCCGGCTGCTGGTTACCGGTCAGCACGCGGAAAGCCGCATCCTCATGGCAGGCCCGTTCGATTTTGCGAGACGAGGCAATACCGATGCAATAGGCGTACAGCAACAGCAGCGTCAGCATCCTGGGGTCATACCCCTTCTCACCGCGGGCATCCTTCTGCCGGGCGGGAGACATGATCAGCGCAAAGTCCAGTTCCTCCACCAGCTCCAGCAGGAAGAACACCAGGTGATCACTCGGCAGCCAGTCGATCGGCGACGGTGGCATCAAGCTGGTCTGTCCCGGGGTCCAGGGCCGGAAGGTCTTGGGCTTGCTCATGCCCCATATTATCGACCAGATCCATTGCAGCCACTGAGATCTGGGCAGATTCAGGGGCGTCTGTGGAGCATGCGGGCGGTGATCTATGCGCGACAGGCTCCTAGGCAGCGGAAGAACCGTGCAGAGCCTGGAGAACCCCGCTGGCAGATCCTTCAGGCCTCCAGCTGAAGCCGCACCTGGGCAGGAGGTTAGGCAGCTCCACTTCCCATGGCCAGGGTGGGGACTCCAGCCGGGCACAACAGCCCTTCTAGGATCGAGACTCTTCCGGTGCCCCGAAGGGATCTGCCCGCGCGATGACCGATGTTCCCGTTCAGCGGATCCGCAATTTCTGCATCATCGCCCACATCGACCACGGAAAATCCACCCTGGCCGACCGACTGCTGCAGGAAACCGGCACTGTCGCGGCCCGCGACATGCAGGAGCAGTTTCTTGACAACATGGAGCTGGAGCGGGAGCGGGGCATCACGATCAAGCTCCAGGCCGCGCGGATGGAGTACAAAGCAGCCGATGGTGAGCATTACATCCTCAACCTGATCGATACCCCCGGCCACGTTGATTTCTCCTATGAGGTGAGCCGCTCCCTGCAGGCCTGCGAGGGAGCCCTGCTGGTGGTGGATGCCAGCCAAGGCGTGGAGGCCCAGACCCTGGCCAACGTCTATCTGGCGCTGGAGAACAATCTCGAGATCATTCCCGTTCTCAACAAGATCGATCTTCCCGGTGCCGATCCTCAGCGCATCAGCGAAGAGATCGAGGCAATCATCGGGTTGGATACCTCCAACGCCATCCATTGCTCGGCCAAGACCGGCCTCGGGGTGCCAGACATCCTGCAGGCCGTGGTCGACCGGGTCCCGCCGCCCGAGGATCGTGTGGATGATCCACTGCGGGCCCTAATCTTCGATTCGTATTACGACCCCTACCGGGGTGTGATCGTCTATTTCCGCGTCATCTCCGGCTCCCTCAGCAAAAAAGACAAGGTCTTGCTGATGGCGTCGAAGAAAACCTATGAGCTGGATGAAGTGGGCGTGATGGCCCCCGATCAGCGCCAGGTGGATAGCCTGCATGCCGGGGAGGTGGGCTATCTCGCCGCTTCGATCAAGGCCGTGGCTGATGCCCGCGTCGGCGACACCATCACTCTGGTGAACAACCCGGCCAGCGAGCCCCTGCCCGGTTATACCGAGGCCAAGCCGATGGTGTTCTGCGGCCTGTTCCCCACCGACGCGGATCAGTACCCAGATCTGCGCGAGGCATTGGACAAGCTGCAGCTCTCCGACGCCGCCCTGAAATACGAGCCGGAAACCAGCAGCGCCATGGGCTTCGGCTTCCGCTGCGGCTTCCTCGGCCTGCTGCACATGGAAATCGTGCAGGAGCGGCTGGAGCGGGAGTACAACCTGGATCTGATCGTCACCGCGCCATCGGTGATCTACCAGGTGAACATGCTGGATGGCTCGATGATGATGGTGGACAATCCAGCCACCCTGCCCGATCCTCAGAAGCGTGAGTCTATCGAAGAGCCCTATGTGAAGCTGGAGATCTACACCCCCAACACCTACAACGGCACCCTGATGGAACTCTGCCAGGAGCGCCGTGGCGAGTTCATCGACATGAAGTACATCACCACCGACCGTGTGACCCTCCACTACGAGATGCCGCTGGCAGAAGTGGTGACTGATTTCTTTGATCAGATGAAGAGTCGCACCAAGGGCTACGCCTCGATGGAGTACCAGTTGATTGGCTATCGCAAAAATGAGCTGGTACGCCTTGATGTGTTAATCAATTCCGAAAAGGCCGATCCGCTCACAACGATTGTGCACCGCGACAAGGCCTACAATGTAGGGAAGGGACTGGTGGAAAAACTGAAGGAGTTGATCCCGCGCCAGCAGTTCAAGATCCCGATCCAGGCCTCGATCGGAAGCCGCATCATTGCCTCGGAAAGCATCAGTGCCATCCGCAAGGACGTGCTCGCCAAGTGCTACGGCGGTGACATTTCCCGCAAGAAGAAGCTGCTGCAGAAGCAGGCCAAGGGCAAGAAACGGATGAAGGCGATGGGCAAGGTTGATGTTCCTCAGGAAGCCTTCATGGCCGTACTCAAACTCAACCAGTAGGACTGCGCTCCCACCGGATCGCCCCCTGTTGGCAATCCCCTGTCCGCGGTGGGGAACCCTGATGGCGTCGTTGCTGATGCATCGGGATGGAACAGCAGGCACCGTGGAGGACACCATGGGGAGTGCGAAGACGTGCCGGAATCGAGCCATCCGGTGGCTTTGCCCTGCCCCTGGCCATGGGCACAGCCCTGGTGCTGCTGCTGAGTGGACTGTCGATCCAGACCACTGCCCTGCAGGGGCAGGCCGTCCTGGTGGCGGCCAGCCGATCGCGGCAGGCGGAGGATGACCTGGCCTCGGCGGCGGAGCAGCTGGTGGCCACCCTGGTGCAGCAGCATCCCTGCGTGCTGCCTCTGTCCCTGGCGGACTGGTCCGAGAGCGGGCTCAGCTGCACGGATCCGGCCAGTCGGGAGCACTTGATCGCCGCGACCATCGATCTTCCGGATCAGCCGGCCATGGGCTATCGCCTGCTGCACTGGCAGCCCAGCGCTGACCTGGCAGCCGAAGCGCCAGGGTCGGGCGAAAGGCAGCTGGTCCAGACCCTGGAGCTGGAGCTGGCCGGGACCGGAGCCGGCGGGACCTCCCCAAGGGCCCAGTTCGTGGTGACGCTGGCTCAGGACACCGCCACTGAAGCCTGGCGGGTGCAGCGACTGCACGAGCTGGGTCTGCGGGGGACGCAGCGATGAGCCTGCTCGAGACCACCGTGGCCGCCGTGATTGTGTCCGGCGCCGCGAGCTGCTCCCTGCACCTCTGGGGCCTGGGCACCACCTGGAGCCAGCGGATGGATCAGCAGCGCCTGGGTTCCACCCGTCTGGAGAGCGAACTGGTTGCCAGCCTGGCCCGGCTCCACAACGCTGCCGGGCAGATGGATCCCGCACTCCCTTGCCCGGAGGCTGCGGAGCGGGCCCTGGCTCTGCTGACCCAGACCCCGGTGACGGAGGAGGGAGTGCAGCGGACCGTGCAACAGCGAGGCGTAGCTCTGCTGCTGCAGCTGAGCAGTACCGAGCCGCCCCTGAAGCGTCAGCGACTGCTCCATCCGATCGCCCTGGGGCTTTGCAGGAGCCAGCCACGGCAAGCCTTGCCGGCCCCCCCGCCGGACCCTCCCTTGGACCCACCGGTGGATGTCGATCCAGCCACCACAGATCCAGCAGTGACAGATCCAACACCCACAGACCCAGCGTCCACCGATCCAGCGACCAGCAATCCATCAGCGCCTGATGCAGCCGCCAAGGATCCAGGCTCAGCAGGATCTGGCACTGACTTGAGCGCCACCTCGAGCACCGACCTGGCCAGGGGCACCGTCGCCTTGAGTCAGACGACAGCGGGAGGGAACGATGGCACTCCCTAGGCGCCGCTTCTGGCCAGAACCGGATTGGAGCGCTCCGGCAGCAGGCTTCAGCCTCGCGGAGCTGCTGGTCACGGTGGCGGTGCTGTTGCTGCTCGCAGCTATGGCGATCGGAGGGGCCCAGGGCTCGCTGGCCACCTTGCGGGTGGAGAGCGCGGCGCGGCGGGTGCTGCTCGGGCTCAGTGAAGGGCGCGCCGGCGCTGAGCGACGTGGTGAACCCTGCGCCCTGAGCCTCACGGCCGATGGCTGGCAGGAGCCTGCGACGGGCAGCCTGCCGGCCTGTCGGGAGGGGCGCATCGATCTGACCGAGGCCATCGATGGCGGGGCCATCCGCCTGGTCGACAACCTGCCGGAGCTGGTGCGATTCAGCAGCAATGGCCTGGTGCTCGACGGCGGCACCGTGGTGCTCTCCGCCGATGGCACGGAGCTACGCCGCTGCCTGGTGATGGCGCTGCCTCTGGGGGTCGTGCGCCTCGGCCGCTACGGCGGCGATCCCGGAGCCACGCCGATCAGCGACCAGTGCCGACCGGATCCCACCCTGTGACCACCATGCAACGCCTCCGATGCCAGCCATCTCCAGCCACCGCCTTCACCCTGCTGGAGCTGCTGCTGGCGCTCAGCCTGGGCCTGCTCCTGTGTGGCGTGATCGTGCAGGGTCTGCTGGCTGAAGGGCGCAACAGCCAGCGCTTTGGCCGTCATCTCCGGGAGCGCCAGTCGCAGTGGCGCTCCCTCGAACTGGTGCGCCACGACGTGCGGCAGTCCACCGCTGCAGAAGCAGGGCCCGGCGACGCCACCGCCACCTGCGGACTGGCCGGCCGCACGGCGGTTCTGCAGCTGCAGGCGGCCCAGGGCCGGATCACCTATTCCGTCGGGGCCGCGCCGAGTGCGATCTGGCGCGGCCGGGTGCTGATGCGATGCGGTCCCGCCTTCGGGTTATACGGCGAACTCAGCAGCGGTGATGCCCAGAGCCGCGTGGTGATCGATGGGCTGCCCCGGGACGGTGCGGGGTTCACCGCGCGCCTCGATGGCCGTGGCGGCCTGGAGCTCACCCTGCGCCAGGCCTTCGATCTGGCGGAGGGCCGCACCCAGGACCTGGAATCGAAGCTCACGGTGGCGGCGCCCTGAGGCCCCTCAGGCTGCGCTGTCGTCGTGGGCGAAGCGGCTGTCGAGGAAATCGAGTGCCTGGTTGCGCAGGCCGTAATCGATCCGATCCTCCATGATTCCTCGCGGTTCCTGGCCCGCGGGAAGGTGATCTCAAGAATCTCACCGATCTTCGCCGAGGGGCCGTTGGTCATCACCCCCATCCGATCAGCCAGGAACAGCGCCTCGTCGATGTCATGGGTGATCATCAGCACCTCCGGCCGGATCGCCAGGGCCCGGGCGATCGCCACCCGTTGCTTCATCCCACCGGAGAGCTGCGGGATCTTTGTCTCGGCCGCTTCGGTAAGCCCCACCATGGCGAGGTGCTCCCGGTTGATCTCCTTCTTCTCACGCGCCGACAGATCTGGCTTGACCGAATCGATCGCCAGGTAGACGTTCTCGTAGGCGGTGAACCAGGGCAGCAACGCATAGCCCTGGAACACCACCATTCGATCGGGGCCGGACCTGGTGATCCGGTTGCCGTGCAGCACCACCTGGCCATCACTGGGAGTGGAGAAGCCCGAGGCCATGTTCAGCAGGTTGGAGTTGCCGCAACCGGCGCGGGCGATCGCCCGCCCGTTTCGCACCCTGCTGCAGCTGGATCTGGAGCGGCCCGTGGGGCTCGACACCGATCAGCTCGGCAGCTTCGATGGGCGGCGGCCACGGCCAGGGGGAGCGGAGGACGCCTGCCGCCGCAAGGCCCAGTTGGGCATGGACATCCTCGGCCTGCCGCTGGGCCTCGCCAGCGAAGGCAGCTTCAGCTCACACCCGGCTCTGCCCATCCTGGGGCCGGCCTGAAGCTGATGGTGTTCCTGGATCAGGACCACGATCTGGAGATCTGGGAGCGGCTGGAGATGAACCAGGGACTTCCCTGCGGCTGGTGCGGATGGCCCACCTCCCTGGCTCGCGCCGAGCGATTCGGCTGTGTCAGCTGCTCCCACACCGCGGAACGTCCCCGCTGCGTGCGTGGAACCCGCGCCGCCGTCAGGACGATCTAATACGTCGGAATCCCGGCCATGTGCAGGTACACAGCCGGGATAGAAAACGGACCAGATCAGATCAGATCAGAACTTGTGATCGCGCAGGGCTTCCACCTGGTAGATATAGGTGATGATCGAGTAGTCAGCGTAAAACTTGGCTTCGATCTCATGGGTGATCTTGTCGGCCAGCTCGCGGGTGCCAGTGAGCACCTCGATTTTTACATTGGAGAGAGTGTGCGAGACGACTGGATCTCCCGTGGAGCGCACATTGCGACTACCTTCCCCACCAGCTGAATTTACGGTATAGCCGGTGGCACCTGCCGCCTTGATGAGCTTGATGAGTTTCTTGGAGAGGATTTCCTCCGCAACGATCACCAGCTTCCAGACTTGTTGACTCATGACTTTGACCTCCGAGCGGTTGTAGTTGTGAAGGGTTTAAGACTGAGAACTATCTTAAAGACCGAGCATCATCTCGGCAATCCCAATGAAGAGTGGGATGCAGATGGCGATCGCCACCGGCGTGCCGATGGCCGTGGAGGCGCCGATGTAGGCGGAGGGGTTCGCCGAGGGAATGCCAGCGCGCAGCGTTGGCGGGCCCGAGATATCCGAGCTCGACGCGGCGATCACCGCCAGCACAACAGCGCCACCGATGCTGAAGCCCGTGATCTTGTGAATGACAAGACCAAGACCGAAGGCCAGAAAACCGTGCAGGATGGGTGCGATGAAAGCGTAGATGGCAAACCACTGGGCAACCTTGCGCAGCTCATTCATGCGCTGGGCGGCCTCCATCCCCATGATGATCATCAGGATCGCAAGGAAGCCGCGGAACAGAGGGTTGAAGAAGCTCTCATAAACGGGCTCAGGCTTGGTGAGAATGCCAAGGGCCACACCCAGAAGCAGCGATGTGACGGCAGAACTCTGCACGCTTTCCTTGATGATCGGCCAGATCTCGACTTTCTCGGAAGCGTTGCCGGTCTTCTTGCTGAGGTAAACGCTGGCCACCACGATCGCCGTCACCAGGGCCGGGATGTCCATGAAGGGATAGAGGGCCGCCGTCCAGGCTTCATAGGGGATCTTGGCGGAATCCAACTGGGGCAGCACCGCCGCAAGAGTGGAGCCACTGACCGCGCCGAACAGGCCACCGGTGGCCACGGCGTCAGGCACCTTGATGCCTGGCATTTTCCCCAAGGTGTAACGACCGATGAACACGATCACGATACCAAGCGCCACAGCAGCGAGTGCCGGGAGGAAGATCTCGGTGGGGTTGGAATTGCGAATGGCGATGCCTCCGCTCAATCCGATCTTCAGCAGCAGGAAGAAGGTGATGAACCTGTAGATCGAATCTGGAATGGCCAGCTGGCTGCCGAATGAGGCGACGACCATGCCACCAATCAAGAAGCCAAGTGTTGGAGACTGAAGCTGCTTGATGAAGAGTGTAAGAAATTCGGCCAATTGAATCCTCTTGATGTGTTGACGACTAGGACTGCGGAATGTGTAGGTTGTCGAGCAAGACGAGCCAGCCACTGCCAGGCCAGGCCTCGGTGTTGCTATCGGATTGACGGGTGGATGAGGACATCCAAAGCCCGAATCAGGCTCCCTTAGGAATCAAGCATGGGTCACCGTTGCGGCGGTCGGGAGACGTTAATACCCGGGGACGACCACTGGGTGGTTGTGTTCCGCAGGATTGCGGATGCCATTGATAAGGTCAGACGTACCCGTTCAGGGGCCGTGACGTAGCAGCGCAGCATTCCACCCCTGATCGTTGATCAACGAGCGACCACAGACACCACGATCGATGACAGCCGATTCAGGGATTCGGCAACAGCGATGGCATCT
>NZ_JAYGID010000055.1:0-10518 GCF_034931685.1 Synechococcus sp. CCY9202 | reverse complement strand
GGCCAACGATGCCGAAATCGGGCAGTTTGCGGCTCTGATAGCCGCCGATCCGACTTTTTGAGCCGGAAATCCACTGATGCCTGTGGAAAACTGGCTCGTGGGCTCGTTTTTCAGCAAACTCCTAAGGCATTGGGCAGGGCGGAACTCGAGGGGTGTGTCGCAGTTTGAGGGAAGGGCAATCAATAGGCTGATTGAGCGACCGAGCACCCAGATCGATGAAGCGAAAGCGCAAGAATTTCTCGAAGGGGTGATTGCTCTTTAGGTGTATAAGATTGCCTAGAAATCGGCTTCAGCATGATGGGTTGCCCGAATGTGAGCCGTGCGTTAATCCTCTACACGAAACGTTACCACCCGCGCGAAACAGGCTTCCGCAATCTTTAGCCAATTTTGCCTGCTAATCCCTAAGCACTCAAGCATCGTCTGCAGAGCTACACCGGATGCCAGCATCCGCTGCCCTCTTGCATGAGTCTCCCGCCACGTTGGAGGCACCTTCAGCAGGAAACCGTGATCCCGTAGGAAATGAGTGATCTCGCCGTTGGCGTAGGTGCGTCCGTAGGGACGAAATGGCCCTCGTGCAGGGTCGTAGCGACGAGCAGCCTTGATCAACCCGATCATTGCGAGCTGCAGCAGGTCTTCCCTGGGGTGAACGGTGCGCCGGGCGAAGTTGCCGGCGATCTTCTCCGCCAGGTCCCTGTGCTGCAGCGCCAGGGCATCGGCAGCGGCGTGTGGCCGCACCGGCCGTTCTCGCCGGGGCCTGCAGCGAGGAGGCTGCTGACCCTGAGCTCTGGGCGGGTGATGCACTGGAGCGTGGAGATTGATCTCCAGCTGCTGCGCACGGGCATGGCACGCCGGGCGGCGATAGCGCCGTTGCCGCAGCATTCGCTCCGCCCCAGCGGCATTGCCCACCAGCACCACCGCGAGCGGCAGCACCAGCTGCACAGCAGCTGGAGTCAGCACGGCAGGGCGTGGGCTCTCCACTGCGGAAGGCTTGGGATGTTCCCGCACTGCGGACACCATCGGCACGCTCACCGGCTCACCAGCAGTGGCGTCACCACCGGCTGGATGCCCTGGGCCTTCCAGTAGCGGCCCTCCAGCCACAGGGCGCCGTGGCAGAAGGCATCCACCAGGTCCTTGCTGCCCTTTGGGAAGCGGATCGCTTCCTCCACTAGCGGCTGGGCCCGGTGGTGAAAGCGGATCTGGCCGGCCTCCACCAGCGGCGCCACGGCATGGGCCCGGGTTTCCTTGCTGCCGCGGGCGGTGATCGGCAGCATCCCCGGCACCCTGCGGCGAAGCGTCTGCAGCACTGCCGGGCCGTTGGCCGCGTCCTCAATCAGCACGGCATGGGGCCGCAGGCCCTGCTGCTCCAGGGCCTCCAGGCATCCCAGTAGGAAGCGGATCACCTCCGGCAGGCCAAAGCGGTGCCGCGCTGCCCAGAGCACCTCGATCTCCAGGGCGGCTGGTGGCGGCGGCCCGTCAGGTTCACCCGATCGGGGGATGCCATTCCGGGCTTGTGGTGCCAGCAGGCCGGCCAGGCAGAAGCCGCAGTAGTCGCTCTCCGCTTCCCCCTTGAAGCTCAGGTCACACGAGAGGGCCAGCAGGGCGTAGTGACGCTGGCTGCCCTGCTCGCGGGGGAAGGGCGGCCTTAGCCACTGGCGCAGGAAGATCGAGCCCGACGCCGGGCTGGGCCGCTGCTGATACAGCGCCGCCCACCAGTAGGCACCGAGGCGGGCTCTGATCTTGAGCAGTTCCCGCAGGGGGAAACGCTCTGGACAGAGCGCCTCGCCCGGCTGGCGCCAGTCGGGGATCAGGGTGCAGGTGGGCGGCAGCTTGGGCCGTTCTGCCGGGTACTCGGCGATCGCCGGCAGATCCAGCACGGTCCAGTGCTGGGGCGCTTCCCCCAGCTCCTGCTCCAGCAGCCAGCCGATCACGTCCTGGTGGTCCCAGCGAGTCAGCACCACCACCTGGGCCGAGAGGTTGGGCTGCTCCCTGCCGTCTGGCCCCAGCACCGAGGCCGGTTCGGCGCGGGTGAGCCACACCGAGCGCAGCCAGTCGATCAGCTTCTGCCGCAGCGCCGGACTGGCGGCATCGCCGGGGCCCTTGTAGGGGTCGTCGATGATCCCCAGGCTGTAGCCCTTGCCGGTGAACGGGCCATCCACACCGGCAGCGATGCAGCCGCCCCGCTGGCGGGTGAGCCAGTTCCCCACGGCCGCCGAATCTCTGGCGAGCAGATGGCCCGTCACCCGGTAGAAGTGGCGGGCTTCTCTGGAGTGGGCATAGGCCAGCTCGGCTGAGTACGAGGCGATCGCTGCGAAGAGGTGCGGGTAGCGCTGCAGGAAGTAGGCCGGGAAGAGCTTGGACACCAGGAGGCTCTTCCCCAGCCGGGGAGGACAGGTGACGATCAGCCGGCTGAGCCGGCCATCGGCCACCTGCTGCAGCAGCTCGATCAGCAGCTCGGCCCAGCGGTGGAAGCCATAGCGGGGGTAGGCCTCAGCGATGAAGGCCCGCAGGCTCTGGGGCGCCTGGGGCTCAGCAGCGCGGCTGCTCCCGGGTAGATGCAGCAGGCCGACATCGCCCCAGGGGTCCGTCTCCGGCAGCAGCAGGCCGCTCATACCCGCGGCTCCGGCGGCTTGATTGGCGCCCGCAGCAGCCCGCCGATCTCGGCGATCACACGGAAGGCACCCACCGCAGCGCTGAACTGCTCGGCGTCCATGGCCCGGCGGGCGCACTCATTGAGGGCAAAAATCTGCTCGGCCTGGTGGCGGCGCCGGTCGGTGATCAGCTCCTCCACCATCCGCATCCGCGCCAGATCGAGATAGCGGTTGATCGTTTTGACATTGCTCACCCCCCAGCTTTCGCCCGCTTTTGCCCTGATCTCCAGCAGCGGCAACCGCTGGGCGATCCACAACTGGGCCTCGGCGATGCGGCGCTCCACCTCCCCGGCGGTGGCTCTGGGGGTCTGGGCGTGATGGGGTGCTCGGCGGGGTGGATTGGTCTGGCTGATCGGCCGGGTCGGATCCACCGCCACCGGCTCCCACAGCGCCTCTCCATCGGCATCCTGTTGATCGGGTGCGGAGCGCAGCTCCTCCACCGGATCAGTCGGGGTCTGGGCATGGGAACGCTGCGGCATCAGCTCAGAACGGCCGCTCCTGTGCCCTGGGCGCTCGGATGGTCCAGAAGGGTTTGCCGCGCTTCTCAGTGGCGTTGCCCTGCTGGATCGCTGCTTCCTTGGCGGCCTTGAGCTGTTTCTCGATCTGCTGCACCGCCGCCGGGAAGTCGTAGGTCAACCGGCCCGGGCTGTGGGAGAAAGCCCAGTCGTTGTGGCAGAAGGAGGGATCCAACTGGCCGCTGGCCATCGCCGTGTTGAGGGCCTCCAACAGCGGCTCGAGCTGCTGCTCCAGCTCCTTCTGCTGGGCCTTGAGCGTAGTGACCGCGTCCAGCAGGGCGTCGAGATCAGCGTCAGCAACCGCATCAGCGGCTGGCGCTGGGGAAGCAGCAAGCAGGAGGTCCGCCATCGAGGAGCACCAGAACAGTTGCTCGGATGATTCCAAGCCTGCTCAATCTAGCGGCCAGCACCTGCTAGCCAACCCATCGATTCAGCTCGCGGCTGCCCTGGCTCTCAGAACGGCCTGCGGGCTGAGCAGTAGCCGCTCCAGGCCGCAGCCCAGGCCGCCAGGCACTGCTCACGGCTGTAGAAGGTGCTGCAGGACGCTGCGCCGGGTTTGCTCCAGATCGTCTGGCCCAGCTCGTAGTGGTTCCCCTGAGCCGCCTCCAGCACCATGTAGCCACCGAGCTGGGCGGCAGTGGAATAAGGGCGGCCGTGGGCCGAGAGGGTCTTGAGGTCGTAGAGCACTCGCACCTCACGGCCCCGGCGCTCGCTCAGCGCCGGCGAGACGTAGGCGCCATCAAAAGCCCCGGCCACGTTGCGGGCCAGGCAGCAGGTGAGCCGTTCGCTGGCGATCACCTGCACCTCCTCCCAGAGCGGCAGTTGCAGCAGCGGCAGGATCCAGTCCCGGTACTGGTGATGGCCGCTCAAGGTCTCGGCTTCCAGCAGGGCCTCGCTGGCGCTCTTGCCCACCAGGAAACGGGCCTGGCTGTAGTGCTCCAGGGCCGCGTGCACCGTGGTGCCGCGCGGCTCCCAGATCGCCCGCTTGGCTTCGATTGAGCGCTTGGCGGTGTCGCTAAGGCCATGGGCCAGCACGCCGGTGATCGACACCGGGAACAGGTGATCGCCCAGCCAGTAGCGATGGGCATCCTCATCCCGCCAAAGGCCGGGGATGGGCTCAAGCCAGGTGGATGTGGTGGTGGTCATGGCCGTTTCAGTTGTGACGCGGTGTGACGGTGGGCGTAACAGCCGAGATGGCCGGCCGGCAGTGGTTTCTGGGGGTGCCTGTAACGATGTAACCCTTTTTCAGATATAGAGGCATTAGCAAGCAGCAGTGTCTGATTGAGCGGGTGTGCATTCGTCTTTGAATTCATAGGGGGCTCTATGTGCTCCCTGGAGCGTTACATCGTTACGGAGGCCCAGATCGCCTGCGGTGCATGGGATCTGGGCGTTACCGCTGCTGTTGTATCTGGCCGTTTTGTAACGGCTTTTGGTTACAGCACGCCCAGGGGAAGCGCAACGGCGCGGCTGACCATGCCGGCGCCACAGAAGCGCACCGGTCCGGCCCGTTGCGCACCGCTCAGGCGCAGCAGCACCACCGGCCAGCTGTTCTGCCAGGCGGTATCGACGAGGAAGTGCTCAATCGCCTTGGCGGTGTTGCTCACCAGCAGGCGCTCCTGATCCACCCGCAGGCCATGGCGGCCCAGGGTCTGGGCCGCCAGACCCGGGCTCACGTCGATGCAACTGCTGTGGCACGCCGCCAGCTCCACCAGTTCACCGATGGTGCGGGTGACGGGCTTGTCATCGGTCTCCACCCGCACCTGCCGCTGCAGGATCGTCTGGATGCAGCGGGCCTCGTCGGGGATTTCGGTGCTCTGGCTGTAGCTGTCCCAGTTGTGTACCTCAATGCACTCCTCGGCCTCCTTCTGGCTGGGAACTGCATCGCTGAGCAGCGACCAGGCCCCGGCCATCAAGGTGCCGTACTGATCCCCCAAGCGCTGGGAGTCGAAGTGGCGGGCGGCAGCCGCGGAGAAGACCACGACTGACTGGCGGATCACCGGGATCAGCGACACGGTCCTGGCGATCAAGCGCCGCGCCAGCTGCGGGGTGATGTAGCGCTCGAGATCGCGATCGAGGCTCTGCCAGTGGGCCTCGCGCTCCTCCTGGCCCATCTCGGTGGGGCTGCGCAGGGTGAGCTGGGCAAAGCGGCTCTTGTCGGCTCCTTGTTTGAGAGCGGTGGCGATCGAGGACATCAGGAACATCGAGCGCACCCGGTAGCGGCTGACATCGCCGCTGGGGGAACCCTTGAGCATCTCGGCGCTGCTCTCGCTGCTGGCCACCCGCGCCAGCGAGAGGATCGCCTGCATCCGCTGCTGGTCGCCCTTCTCGTTGCTCTCCGCCTCATCGAAGACCACCGGCACGGCGTCTGAGCAGATGGTCTGGCGCAGGCCGGCCTCTGTCGTGGCGCCCGACACCGCCAGGCGCAGGTCGCCGAGCAGGGGCACCACAAAGCGATCGAGGATCTGGCTCTTGCCCGAGCCGGCACCGGCGGTGAGCCAGAGGTGGGGCCGCCAGCGCAGGGCTCCGCAGATCGGCGCCAGCACCACCCAGCCCTGCAGCAGGGTGCCGGAGGCGGGCACCTCCCAGCGGAAGCGGTTGGCGATGCTGACGATCACTGCCGCTTCCTCCACGGTCAGGGGCTTGACGCCGCAGGGCCCCTCCTGGCGTTCGAGGCGCTGGTAGATGTGCCGCGAGCTGAACGGCTTGGTGATCGGGTGCTCCCCCTCGGGGGTGATCAGACGATCGCCGAGGTGCAGCACGGTGCGGCCCTCATCCCACCAGGCGCCGCGGCCGCGGATGCGCTCCACCGCAAAGATCCCCATCGCGGCGGAGCTCTTGTGCAGATCGCTGGCCGCGGCCGGCCAGTTCACACCGGTGCGGCTGGGGTAGAGGGTCTCCCAGTACTCCAGCGGTGCCAGGGCCACCAGGTGGGTGGCGGTGTGGCAGCCGCGGGGCAGCCGGATTACCTGGCCGGTGCTGGAAGGTTGGTAGAAGTTCGCGTCGGCGTCGTACCCCAGGCAGAGAAAGGGTGCTGCCGGCCTGGCGGCTGCCGCCGCTGCCGGAGCAGGCGGTGGCGCAGCTCCATCACCGCTGCCATCGGCACCTGTCTCTGAGGGTGTCCATGGCTGAGCTGCTTTCGCCAGCTGCCGCGCGGCCTGCCGGGGCGTCCAGTCGGCATCAGCCAGGTCCCAGCCCTGGGGCAGGTCCGGCGGCAGGGCCACCAGTTGCAGCTGACAGTCGAGGGGATGCAGCAGGGCGGCCAGGCTCTGCATGGCTTCCACTCCGGCGGCATCGGCATCGGGCCAGAGCGTCACCGAACGGCCGGCCAACGGCGTCCAGTCCGCCTTGGCGATCGCCTTGGAGCCGTTGGCCCAAGTGAGCACCACATGGCCTGGGAACAGGCGAGCGGCCGCATCGGCGGTGCCCTCCCCTTCCACCACCAGCACCGGGGCTTCTGGTCGTTGGCCCAGGCCCGGCAGGCCGTAGAGCGGCCGCGGTGCCGGCCAGTCGCAGGTGAAGGCGTCGCGGCGGCTGGGGCGATGCCAGTCCCCATCCAGCCAGACCCGATGCAGGAAGGCCTTGCCGCTGCTGCGCAGCCGGATCCGCTGGATCCAGAACAGCACCTCACCGGCGGCGTTCCGGTAGGCCCACTGGGCGGTGGCCCCGCGGTTCAACGGCGGCGGCGGGGCATCGGCGGGGGGCTTCTCGGGCATGCGCCAGGGCTTGCCGTTGCGGCTGGAACCCTGGCCGGAACTAGAGTTCTGGCCATCTGGCACCAGGCCAAGGAAGGCCTCCACCTGCCGGGCGGCCTCCACAAAGCTCCAGCCCTGCCGGCGCATCAGCAGGTCCATGCCGGAGCCGGCGCCACCGCGCTGGTCCTTGCCGCCGCACTGGTTGCAGAACCAGGAGCCGCTGCCGTCCTTGTCATCAAAGCGGTAGCGATCCGTCCCGCCACAGAGCGGGCAGGGCTGATGGCGATCGCTCAGCTCCGCGTCGCTCAACCCTGCCAGGGCAGCAAGGATCTCCGGCCAGCGGCCCCGGGCCGCAGCAATGGCATCGGCCATGGGATCTCGCTCACCAGCCCTGGCTGGCGACCGTCTGGTTCCCCGTAGATCCGCGATCAGGTGCGGGCACCAGGGACTCACGGTGGATCACCGCGTCGAGCACCTGGCGCAGAGCGGCTGAGCGGCTCAGGGAGCCGTGCCGACGGCGTGCATCAAGCCAGGCCAGCTGCTCTTGGGTGATCGAGACACTCACCGGCAGGGCGTAGTCGGACATGGGAACTCTGCTCGTGAACTACAGCCTAATGCTCTGGGCCAGCTCTCGCTAGGCTGAGCCAAGAAAGGCCAGCGGCTAGCCCCTGTCCTGATCCCCTGTGATCCTGATGGCCCCGATCGTCCTGCGCGACTACCAGCAGCAGCTGCTGGCCGATCTCCGCGCCGCCCTCAAGGTCCATCGCCGGGTCTGCGCCGTCATGCCCACCGGTGCGGGCAAGGGGCAGACCATCGGTGCGATCGTCCAGGGCGCGGCCGGCAAGGGCCGGCGGGTGCTGGTGCTGGCCCACCGGGCAGAGCTGATCGAGCAGCTCAGCGGCACCGTGCGGGCCTGGGGACTGGAAGCCGATGTCATCGCCCCCGGCCTCCGGCTGCAGGGCCGGCAGGTGGCGGTTGGCTCGGTGCAGACCGTGGCCCGGCGGCTGGGGCAGCTGTCAGCGCCGGATCTGATCATTCAGGACGAGGCCCACCACCTGGTGGCCGGGAATGCCTGGGGCCGGATCATCGAGGCCTGGCCTGATGCCCTCTTGATCGGCAAGACCGCCACCCCCGAACGCCTCGACGGCAAGGGGTTGGGCGTGGAGGACGGCGGCTATTTCGAGGCCCTGGTGCTCGGCCCCTCGGCCGCCTGGCTGGTGGAGCAGGGCTGGCTCGCCAGGCCCAAGGTCTTCTCCTGGCCTGGAGCCAGGAACAGCAAGCTGCGCCGCCGCATGGGCGAGTTCGACCTGGAGCAGGCGGCACGCGCCTACGGGGGCCGAGCAGCCATCGGCGATGCGGTATCTCACTACCAGCGGCGCCTGCACCCGGGCACCGCCATCTGCTTTTGCTGCACCATCGAGCACGCCGAGCAGATGGCCGCGGCCTTCCGCGCTGCGGGAATCCGGGCCGCGGCGGTGAGCGGCGGCACGCAGGCCGAGGAGCGCAAACGCCTGATCGCCGGGCTCGGCACCGGCGAGGTGGAGGTGCTCACCAGCTGCATGATCATTTCTGAGGGCACCGACATCCCCTCGGTGGGCGGCGCAATCCTGATGCGCCCCACCGCTTCCTTGTCGCTCTATCTGCAGATGGTCGGCCGGGCCCTGCGGCCCGCACCTGGGAAGCAGGAGGCGGTGATCCTCGATCACGTCGGCAATGCCCATCACCACGGCCTGCCTACCGATGAGCGCGAGTGGAACCTGGCCGGTCGGCGCCGGCGGGAAGGCGTCTCGATTCCGATCAAGGACTGCCCGGTCTGCTTCTGCAGCTGTCCCAGCGCAGCGCAGGTCTGCCCGGACTGCGGCCACCTGTTCCTGAACGAGGAACGCGATGAGCAGCGGCGCGGCTTGCAGCAGCTTGAGGGCGAGCTGGTTGAAGTCACGGGTTCAGTCCGCCACCGGCCCAAACCCAACCAGCAGCAGAGGCCTCGGCGCATGCACCCTGCAGCAGGCTGCCGGACCTTCGATGACCTGCTGCAGAGGGAGCAGGAACGTGGCTACAAGCCGGGCTGGGCGAGGCATGTCTGGGCTGCTCGGCAGCAGCGATAGGCCGGCCCGGCAACAGGGGGCATGGCCTCCTCCCCGTCCGAACACCAGATCCAGCAGCGCATCCGCCTGGCCTGCGGCCGCGGGCCGGTGCGGCTGTGGCGCAACAACACCGGTGCCCTGGTCGACCGGCAGGGCCGGCTGGTGCGCTTTGGGCTCTGCCGGGGCAGCAGCGATCTGATCGGCCTGCGCAGCCTTCAGGTCACTGAGGCGCTGGTGGGGCAGCGGATCGCCCAGTTCGTCGCCCTGGAGATCAAGGCCCCCGGCGGTGCCGCCAGCCCGGAGCAGCGGGCGTTTCTGCGCCTCGTGCAGGAGCTTGGCGGAGTGGCGGCCGTGTGTTGCTCGATCGAGCAGGCCCGGGTGGTTCTGGACCTCAGGCCTGCGGGAGAGCCAAGCGAATGAACAGGCCCGAACTCCGCAGGCAGCTGCAGGCCCTGGCCCACCTCCATCCCGGCATCCACCCCTACACGCTGGCCCTGCGCTTCCAGGCCCAGACGGGCCGGGTTCTCACCGGCCAACAAGTCAAACAGCTCTTAGCCGAGCCAGGAAACGACCGAGGCCAGCCTGCCAAGCTGTAACAAGCTATGGCTAGCAGTGCCAAGGAATGCTTAGGATCGGGCTATGGCACAAGCAAAGAAGCCCATCAAGCGCACCTACCAGGCCGTCCTGGACTGGCAGGACGAGTCCCGCAAGGCCTTCGGGAAGATGCTGCTCAACTGGCGCCGCCGCAATGGATGGACCCAGTACACCGCCTGCGAATGGGGCACGGAAGCCGAGTTTGAGGTGATCTCCTACGGCAACCTCTCGGTGATCGAGCAGGGCAAGGCCGGTGAGCTGCGCCAGAAGGCCTTCTTCCAGCTGGAGGAGATAAACCGCCGCCTCGACGACGGGCCTAGGAAACTGGAAGGGGTGAAAACCCAGCGGCTCAAGGATCAGCTGACGGACGCTGAGCCCCTGCGCGGAGATGACGGCAAGCTCTGGGACGCCGTCGATTTCTGGAGCTGCTACATCGGCTACGTGCCGGTTCCGAAGGCCTATCAAAACGCTTTGGCGCCCACCCTGACCCCTAAGCGTGCCGAGGAGATCTGCGAGAAGTGGCGCCAGCGCGCGCGCCGACTGATCAAGACAAGGACATTCTTTCGAGGAAGTGGCTCGGATGTATCCGAGGTCTTTCAGGCACTGGTTCAGACAGCGCCGTCAGAGCATCAGAAGCGCTTTTCCGAGGTTTTGACCATGGACGACTACAGCTCTTCTGAGCTTGCAAAGCTGTGGGTGGAAGGCGATGAGTTTCTGCCAGACCAGTGGATCAATGCCTGGCAGGAACAGCGGAGGAGTCCACTGGAGAAGGAGGTAGCTGCTGGCTGACCAAGGCCCGAACAGGCCAGCAAAACCCAGTACTCGGATGAATGCGAGCCAAGTCGGGGTTGCACCTAGCGTCAGCGAGCCGCTAAGTTCAGGCCAACGGGCACAAGCCCGGCTCTCAGTTGCCATGACGCAATCCACCGCACGCGCAGGCGTGCCACCCGACGCTCTCGAGCTGCTCGGCGAAAAGGGCGGCGGT